>CAYRYO010000015.1:0-33745 GCA_964428475.1 uncultured Tissierellaceae bacterium | reverse complement strand
TATTATTAGAATTGATAAAATAGGATATAAGTTATATAAGAAGTAACTTATTACCTTCAAATATAATAACATACTAGAGAGTGATTAATTATAAGCAAGAATACAAAGACTAAGTATCATTGGTTAGGTGATGGAATATATCTATTTCAATATCCTAAAGATGCTGAAAGTTGGGGACTGAACCAGTTTAAGTCTGTAATTGAGACAGATTTAGTAAAATATACATTTACTAATCCAAGAACTATGGGTTCTTTTGGATATAATGATTTTACTGATAAATATTTTGGAAGAAATAGAAAACCAAGAGGTCAATTTAATTGGGTTGGATATCCATATAATGAAGTACAATCTTGTTTAACTGATAATAAGAATATTACGAATAAAGAAATATATAAGAAGGAGTGATTGAAATGTTAAGTAAAAATCAGATTGCAGAATTAAGAGAAGCAGTAGAACGTATTGATCTTGATAAAGCTATCCAAGATGCAAAAGATATGGGCATAGAAGTCACTGAAAAAAAATTAGGATTTCATGGAATATATAATGAAGATGCAGAGTTACAGAAAATAGATATGGATAAACACTTTATAATAGGAAAAGAAAGAAAAACAGTTAGAAGCAATAGAAAGACTAAGCATGAAACTTTCTCTTACAACTTCAAAAAAGAAGATCCTAGAAACATATCACCAGTAGAAACAGATAAACTCTTGGTAGTTTAATTAAAGGGAGAGAACTGAATTGAAAGAAAGTCAATTTCAAATATTAGGGAGTCCAAGAATAGTAGAATCACATTTTAAATTGAATAGAAATTATACTTCAGATAATGAAGTTCATATAAGCTTGAATGCTAGTGTATCTTCTAATATAGATCCAGGATCAGAAGGATTAGCAGCAGTAGAATTGAGAGTAGATATATTTAAAGATGAAGAATTTTCAGAAGTTCCATTTAAGATTACAGTTATAGCTGAAGGTTTATTTACTTGGAGTGAAGAATTATCTGAAAATGAAGATTTATTAAAAACATTACTAAATCAAAATGCACCAGCAATATTATACGGATATATTAGGCAAGAAATAAGAACTATGACAATGAATGCTAGTATACCTACACTAGATATACCGGTAATGGACTTTACAAGTAATTAATTTATAATTTACCTATCTTTTTTACATCAAATCAACTGACCTTCGGGTTGGTCTTTTTTATGTGGAAAAGTGGTGTGGGAGTTTTATGGTATAATGGGTGTAAAGGTGGTGAGAGATATTTATGAAGTATTGTATATATTAAGTAGGAGGGGATAAAATGAGATTTAAAGAATTGAGTAAAGAGCATCAAGAGTTCCTAATGTATTGTTCATTCCATAAGTAGAAAAATTTAAAAGCAAAAGAAAAGCAAAAGAAAAGCAAAAGGAATCGTCCCCAATGATTTACAATGCTTCATCCCTCTAGTTAAGACTTGGGGGATTTTTATGGAGGAAGGGGATAGGTAAATATAGAAATAATATCTAAAACCATCTAACTATTTTTAGTCATTGGTGTATAAATAAATGAATAGATAAAATGAGGAGGAGTTATGATGAATTTAACACAAGAATTAATTGAAAAAGCAAAAGCAACAAAGAGCGTGGAGGAATTATTGGCATTAGCAAAAGAAAATAAAATTGAACTACCAGAGGAAGAGGCGAAAGAGCTTTGGGATGAACTTAATTCAAAACCTGGAATCTTGAGAGATGAAGAATTAGATAATGTAAGCGGTGGAGCATGCGCTAAGGTCAAGTATGGCACTAACACCTGCCCAGAATGTGGTGGGGTTTTATTGAAGAATATAAGAGTATTCTGTACAGATGCCTATTGTCAAACTTGTCATCGAAAATATAGGGTGGTTAAATAAACCGACTTAAGCTACCGGGTACCACCCGACTTTTGTCGAATAAATAAATAAAACACTTGATAGGGTGCTGTTCACAACAAGCCTTGTCGAGTGTTTTTTATATTATGAGGGGGCTTTGTTTTGCCTTAACTATTAAAAGATATATTAATATCAATAGGTATATCATCTGCGAAAAGTTGAATACATAGTACTTGGGCAGAATTCATTTTTATGGATATGTTTTCTCCATGAAGCAATGTAGGAGTTGATATATCAATTCTAGTTCCCAAGCCTGAGAAAATAGTTGCAGCATTTGCTGTTAACATATTAGATAGTTCTGAGATTGCACTCTTTGCCATTTCATCAAGCTCATTTACAGGCATACCCATCATCATTGTTGATGCAATCTTTTTTGCAGATTCAATATCTATTGAATAAACAACATTTCCTTTTATATCTCCTACTATACCTACTACAATAATTACTCCTGAATCAATCAAATCCATGCCCTTTAAGCTTAATTTACCTTTATGTGCTTTAGCAAATCCCAATTGAGGTATGACTGTAATAAATGATTCAATAAATGGATTTATATTTTTTACATCCACATTTTTTCACCCCTTTTAAACCCTACATTTAAAAATATTTCACCAAAATCTGTTTCTGCTAATGCAGTAGTCGTACTGAAATCAGGTGGTGATATTACAACACTATCTCCACGGAGTATAGAAGGTGGAGAAACACGAAGTCCTAGTGCTTTGTTTTTTCTATTTAGAATAGAACATGCATTTCCAGAGATTATATTAGTAAATTCGCCCAGTGCTGAAATGGTTTCTTTACTATTAGCTGGTTCTTTCCTTAAAATTGCTGTAACTAAATTACTAGCCGTTTCTTGCGACAAATCAATTAACATTCTTCCAGAGAACTTACCGATTATTCCAACTATAATAGTAACCCCTTTAGATTCAAATTCTTTTTGTCTAGTATATTCATCCTTGTAAGTAATAAGTGTTTTGGTCATTTTATTTATACCATCGAGTAGTGACTCTTTAAACACAGAAATATACTCTTCTTCTAAAAACTCATATAGATTTTCAGAGTCCATAACTCTTTGAATTGCTGTAATAAGTTCATCTGGGTCTATAGGTTTCTGAATATAACCAGAAACTTTATTTTTCTTTGCCTCATTTACTATTTCATCATCCATCATAGAACTTATAACAATTACCTTAATATCCTTATTAATCTCATGTATTGCTCTCGTGCACTCTAATCCATCTGTATCAATTAATGTCATATCCATGGTTACTAAAAAAGGATTCTTTTCTTTTACTACTTGCTTGACTTCTTCCAATGAACTTGCTTCTCCAACAACTAGAAAACCATTGTCCTCAAGAATATTTCTTATTACCGCAATTGAAAAAGCTGAGTCATCAACAATAACTATACCATTTTCTTTCATCATTATCGCCACCTTACATTTTGTGAATTTCTACGATAATTATATCATATAAACTTTAAAAAAACATTTATAATATATAGTAAATCTCATAAATCTCGCTGGGCTATCAGATACCTTGCTAGACTTATGTTTATAGCTGCTATGAATCCCTGTCCTTGTGGATATCATAGTACTAAGAAGTGTAGATGCACAGATTATCTAATCTACTAGTTTTAAATAATTAATGAAATATCTTTTATAAGAGATAAATTTAGGGTACAATACTACTAAGGTGCAAGCTACTGAGTAGCACGGGACTTTATAATGGGAGGCTGAAAATGGGAACAGGATCTGAAAGCCCCTTAGTTGGGCAATTAATTTTAATAGTCATACTTACTTTTATAAATGCTTTTTTTGCAGGTGCTGAAATGGCAATTGTATCTATAGATAAGAAAAAGCTAAAAAAACGAGCCAAAAATGGTGATGAAAAGGTTGATATATTACTTAGATTGCTAAAAGAACCATCTAAATTTTTATCTACTATACAAGTAGGGATCACTTTTGCTGGATTCTTTTCATCAGCATCAGCCGCAGTAGGTATATCAGATGATCTTGGAAGGGTGCTTACTGGTATGGGGATTCCATTTGGTGAAAATATTGCATTTATAGGAGTTACCTTTATACTTTCATATATTATGCTTGTATTTGGAGAATTAGTTCCAAAGAGAATAGCACTTCAGCATTCAGAGAAATTTGCTATGATTGCAATTAAACCTATAAATATATTTGCCAAATTAATGAAGCCCTTTGTTGCTTTTCTTTCTATATCTACAAATACAATATTGAAGATATTAGGAGTTAAGAGTGAAGGTGTAGAGGAAAAGGTAACTATTGAAGAAATAAAATCATTGGTAGAAGTAGGGCATGAGCAAGGTTTAATCAATCCTATTGAAAGAGAAATGTTAGATAGCGTAATAGCATTTGACAATAAAATAGCTGAGGAAATAATGACTGCAAGACCAGAAGTATTTATGATAGATATGGAAGATCCACAGGAGCTTTACCTGGATGAAATGTTAAACCTAAAACATTCGAGGATACCAGTTTATGAAAATGATGTAGATAATATAATGGGAATATTGTATATAAAGGATTTTATACTTGAAGCTTATAATGTAGGCTTTAAGGATATAGATATAAGGAATATAATAAGACCACCATATTTTGTTCCAGTTCATAAAAATATAAATGACCTTTTCTTAGAACTTCAAGCTAGTAGAAATCATCTTGCAATATTAATAGATGAATATGGAGGCTTTTCGGGAATTGTAACTATGGAGGATCTAATAGAGGAAATAATGGGTGATATAGATGATGAATATGATCACGATGAACCCGATATTAAAAAGATAAATGATTTTACCTTTCTTGCAAAAGGTGCTATTTCTATCAAGGAATTAAATAGCGTGATAGATTCAAAATTCGATGAGGAATCTGAATTCTATGATACTCTGGCAGGTCTTTTGATATATTTACTTGGATATATACCAAACAATAAAGAAGAAAAATCAATAGAGTATATGGGGATAGAGTTTTGTATACGAGAAATTGAAGATAGAAGAATAAAAACTGTAGAAATATCTAAACACTCCACCTTTTAAAAGATGGGGTGTTTTCAAAGTTTTAAATATTGCAAAAAGTCACTTATTCTGATAATATAAAAATAGTAACTAATTTTGCCCTTTAAAGACTATAGATAAGATATGGTATGCAAAATAGCTATTAAAACAAATCATTATTAAAGGGAAGGGATGAGGATAATGAAATTGAAAAACAAAATAGTTTTGTTCACAGTATTAATATGTATAGTTAGCATTTTATCTATATCTGCTATTAATTACATAGTTTCTATTAAAAAGATAGAAAATGAGGTCAATGAAAATGTTCAACTTGAAGCTACCATAATTGCTAAGGATATAGACAAATGGATGGCTTTGCAAAAGGATTCACTTTACGAAGTTATAGAAAGTATGGTTGTAAATGACAACTTTGAATATGATGATGCTTATATTTATTTAAAGGAAGCTAGTCAAAGAAATCCAGGCAATCTATATTGTCTGTCTTTTTCAGATAAGTATTTTATAGATGGTTCGGGATGGGTTCCAGATAGTAGCTACGATCCCACATCTAGGGATTGGTATGTAGAAGCTATTGCAAGTGATGATTTTTATGTATCTGAAACCTATGTAGATGCAATGACTGGGGATATGGTCATTACAATTTCAAAGGCATTTAAAGCATCGGGTGGAAGAAAGGGAGTTATATCTACTGATATTTATATTGATGATTTAGTAAATTTAATATCTGGGGTAGAAGTAGGTGAAGGTTCATATGCATTTTTAATTGATAACAATAATGACATTGTGGCACATCCCAATGATGAATTCAAACCTAAAGAAGATATATCTATAAATACTAGTGGTATTTTGGATGGGAAACTAAGCAATATAATTGAAGGGCAAAATTTAAACATAATGTCTAGGAAGGTTGTTGACTATGATGGCAATGAAAGGTTTTTCTTCTTTGCAAATGTATCGGAGTCTAATTGGAAGGTAGGGGTTGGGGTTCCGGTTAAAAGTGTTTTAGGCGTTGTTAATGATGCTATTAAGTATACTATTTGGGCAACTTTAATTATTTTAATAATATCTTCCATACTATCTCTTTATATATCGAGTTCTATTACAAAACCAATAGCTCATGCAGTTGGTATTGCTAAAAACATAGGAGAGTTAAACTTACTAGATTCATTGGATGAAAAAGACCTTGCTAGAAAAGACGAACTGGGGAATATGTCTAAGTCTTATCAAGCAATTATTCAAAAGCTAAGGACATTTATGGATGAAATGAAGAGTTCTATCAGTATGACAAATCAAGCATATCAGGAAACCTTATCTAAAATAGATTACTTATTGAGGCAAGCGGAAGATACTTCAGGTACTGCTCGTGAACTCTCAGCGGGAATGCAAGAAACAGCTGCTGTATCTATATCTATCAAAGAATCTGCTTTAGAAATAGATAAATCTATAGATGATTTTGCTCTAAGAGTAGAAAGAGGAGCTGTTACATCAGGAGAAATAAGTGATAGAGCAGAGGAGTTAAATATTAAATTTGTAAAAGCCAAGGACAGGACCATGGAGGTATATTCAAAATCTAAAGAAGAAATTGCCATTGCAATTGAATCCTCTAAGGAAGTAGATAAAATTAATGTTCTATCTAATGCAATCCTTGAGATAGCAGAACAAACAGGGCTTCTTTCTTTAAATGCTGCTATAGAAGCTGCTAGGGCAGGAGAAGCAGGTAAGGGATTTGCTGTGGTAGCAGATGAGATAAGAAAGTTATCTGATACATCACAAAACACTGTACAAGAAATAAAACTTGTCACAGATGGTATAATTAAAGCGGTAGGCAATTTAACATTTAATACCGAAAACCTCGTAGATTTCTTAGAAGAGGATGTAATATCGGATTATGAAATGATGGTAACAGCAGCAGATCAATATAAGAATGATGGACTTAACTTAAACAATATTATATCTGATTTATCTGCTACATCTGAAGAATTAACGGCAACTATTACTGGAATAGTACAATCAATAGATGAAGTATCTACAACCATAGAGGAAGCTACTGCATCTACTGTGACTATAGCTGATAAGAATATAAATATGGTAGAGGGTGTAGAAGAGATAAACAATATAATGGAAAAGAATAAAGAAGCATCTGTAAAATTAGAACAAATAGTATCTCAAGTTAAATACTAATTATTAGGAAAACACTTCACAAAAATTGCTAACTGTGAAGTGTTTTTGTTTGATATTAACCATTTAAAGTGTTATAATTATCTGTATATTTTACAAAATAATGGGAACGGAGGTAATTAGATGAAGAGGGGATTGTTGATATTTTCTCTAATATTGATTTTCTTTAATACTGCTAGTGTATTTGCAGAAATGGAAGAAGATCAAGCTAATGGGCAGAATATTGAAGTTGATTATATGATAGAAAAAGGAATCCTTGCTGGATATCCAGATGGAACATTTAGACCAAATGATAATATGTCTAAATCAGAGTTTTACAATGTAATTAATAATATAACAGGCCTTGTAGAAAAGGCGAATGTTGTATTTAAAGATGTAGAATCTACAGATTGGTATTATCAAGATGCATTAAAGGGAGTGGCCGCTGGATATTTAAATCCACAATTAAACTTGAATGCAAGAGAGGACATTACTAGAGGTGAAGTCGCACGGATAATTAGCATAGTGCTTGGGATTGAAGAAAGCCAAGATAAGGCTGAAGTAATCATGTCTTATAATCCTATTTCAAGAATTGAAGTGGTTAAGATGCTCTACAATATTTCAGGGCAAATAGTAAATGAAAAAATCTTAGTAGATGAAGATGTAGAGGGTAATATACTGATCAGTGCTAGTGGTAGTTTTTTAAAGGACATAGTAGTAGGTGGAGATGTTTACTTGACAGCAGCTATAGGAGAAGGCAATATTCATTTTGATGGAGTAGAGATAAAAGGACAACTTTATATTAAGGGCGGGGGAGATAAGGGTATAAATATCCAAAATTCAAAGATAGAAAAGATAACAATAGCAAAGCAAGGCAGACAAGTGACAGTTATATTAGATGATAGTGTGGTAGGAAAGCTAGAGACTAAAAATAAATTGAAACTAGAGCTTGTAGATAAAAGCAAGGTAAAAGAGATGGTATTAGACGGAAACGTACAAGTAGAGATTGGTAAGGATTCACAAGTAGATATGCTTCTTGTAAAGAGTGAAGAGATAAATATAAATGGTGAAAAGGCAAGTAATGGATTGCAGGCAAAGTGGGAAGCTAAGCCTGAGCCTTCTAGAGATGAAGATAGAAGAAGGCCAGATAGAAGACCAGATCCAGATCCAAGACCAGATCCTGAGCCTGGGCAGAGTATTCCAATTTTAAAGATTAGTCCAAGAGATGTTTTAGTATCAGATGATTTCAATCAGAGATTTAATCTTATGATATTAAATGATATAATTATAGGTAAAATACAGGATGATGATATAGTTTTAGGTGGAGTGTTTGATGGTTTGGATGCAAAGCTTATCATAAATACTCACAATAGAGTTGAGATAAATTTGAGCGGACAAATCCAAAAGGACGGTATAGGCTCTATAGGACTTAAAGCAGATGTATTGCGAAGGAGCAGAAGAAATTTAATTGGCAAAGTAAATGTAGGTGCTAGGACAGAGCCTGTAGAGGATGGAGTTGTATTTATAAAGGATGATTTGTTGGGTGATGGCTTTGGACTTGGCAATTTGATAGTATATGATGAATTTGCTATTGGCTATAATGATGCCTATTATTATAGTGTTATATATTCAGTAGGAGATAGTAGCATTGCTGTTGAAACTTCAAGGACAAGATTTGGGGAGCCTACACAAGAGTTGATTCAGTATAAGAGCGGAATCAACAAGATAGATATAGTTTTATATGATGTAGATGGACTAGAAATAGCAGTAATAGAAGATGTGCTAGTGAAGTAGGCTTTTAATTTGATGGGGAGGGAAGGCTTTGAATACTAAAAGATATTTATCACTTTTATTGGTATTTGTTTTAATATTTTCGGGTGTCAGTTCTATGGCTACTGGATATGAAGATTTTGATAGAAGTATACTTGATAGAGATGAGGATATAAGAATAATAGTACAAGTCAAGGAGGAACCTGCTATAAACTATCTTAAGACTGGTGAGAAATACAGTGATATATCAGGGACTAAGAGGGCAAGCCTGGAAAGAGCTGTGCTAGATTCTCAAAGATATCTTGAGGATGATTTAAGTAGAAAGGGAATAAATTTAAGGGTAGAAAATCGAATGACTGTAGCTGTAAATGCATTTAGCACTATAGTGAAGGCATCAGAAATAGAAGAGATAATGGTTAATAGTCATGTAAAGGATGTCTTTCTAGCAAGAGAGTATGATAGACCAGAGACTCCAAGGATGACTACATCACATGATATGATAGGGTCAAATTATGCCTGGAATACACTGGGATACAAGGGTGAAGGAATGCTAGTAGCTATAGTTGATACGGGAATAGATCCATCTCACAAGGATATGCGTATAAGCCATGGTCTAGATCTTAAATTAAGTAAAAGAGATGTAGAAGCTAAGGGCTTGCCTGGAAGCTATAGAAGTGAAAAGGTTCCATATGGATACAATTATTTTGATAAAAATGACATTATACTAGATACAAGTATTGAGTCTCATGGCATGCATGTAGCGGGAACTGTGGCTGCAAATGGAGAGATCAAAGGTGTAGCGCCAGAGGCTCAATTGCTAGCTATGAAGGTTTTTAGTAGGGATCCAGATTATCCCGCTACTAGTGAGGACATCTATATGAAGGCAATAGACGACGCCATAAAGCTAGGTGCAGATGTGATAAATATGAGCTTGGGAAATAATGCTGACTTCTACAAAGAGAATAGTCCCATGGATCAAATGATAAGCAATGCAAGGGATAAGGGCATTATATTTGGTATAGCTGCAGGTAATAACGCTTATTCGACTCACGGATCCAAGCATCAATATCCAAGTATCTACAATCCAGATACAGGCATAGTAGGAAATCCAACCATAAATAAGGATAGTATATCTGTGGCTTCTATAGAAAATACCCACATTAGGGCCAAGTATATCCTCTATGACGGGGATAAAAAAGCCATATATGCAGCTTCCAATGCTTATCCCATAGCAGGTGAATATATGGATATTGAATTTGTAGAAGTGGGACTGGGATATGTAGAGGATTTTAAAGGCAAGGATCTTAATGGAAAAGTTGCCCTTATATCACGGGGAGATATAAATTTTATTGAAAAAATATTTAATGCACAAGATGCAGGGGCAGTGGCTGTTATAATATACAATCATGAAGAGGGCGGAGATGAAATTTTTTCTATAGATTATGCAGGGGAAGACACACCAGATATCCCCAATGTATTTATAGGACATAGTGACGGCAAGATTTTAAAGGACCTTAGGGATAAGAGGATAAGTTTTCCCGATGAATTGACTGTAGCGGCCAACAAAAGTGCTTGGCAGATGTCGGATTTCACATCATGGGGCACCACTCCCACGCTTGATATCAAACCAGAGATAACAGCACCAGGAGGGCAAATATATTCAACTCTTGAAGAGGATAACTATGGAGTAATGAGTGGTACATCAATGGCGACACCTCACTTGGTTGGTGGGGCTGCCCTTTTAGCAGAGTATATAAAAAGGGAACACAGAGATATAGCTATAGGAGATATATCAGACTTTAGCAAGATACTTTTGATGAATACAGCCACCCCTATTCTAGATTCTGATGGTAACTTTTATTCGCCTAGAAGACAAGGTGCAGGCCTAATGAATTTGACAGGAGCCTTGACCACAGGAGTAACAGTAGTCAATAAATATGATGGAGAGGCAAAGGTTAAACTAGGAGACTTTGAGGGAAAAAGATTTAGTATCAATTTAATTGCAAGCAATCACTCTGATAAGAGCTTTGACTATGATATTGAAGTCCATGTGCTTGGAGATTATATAGATCCTGAACAAGGCTTAAATATGATGCGTTCAGAGTCACTTGAGGGAGTTAGGATTACAGGCACTAGGTCTATATCATTAGAGCCTGGAGAGTCCAAGAACATATCTCTAAGCATAGATATTGAAGATGCCTTGATACCAGGACTGGATAGCCCTATTGAGGCCAATATGTTTATTGAGGGCTTTATAAGGCTTGTGGCATCTAAAGAGTCAACTGTAGAAGATATAAAAGTGCAAGCATATCCAAGTCTTGTAGTGCCTTATATGGGATTTTATGGAGACTGGTATGGAGAGGATAGCCCTAGGATATTAGACGGAATGGAGGTTTTTTCTGAGTATTCATATTTTGAAGAAGCTGGCATAGTAAATCAAGATGAGGAGTATATGGGAATCCATCCAATAATGGAATTCGAGGATGCTATAAATAGATTGGCAATTTCACCGGGATCTGAGGGGATATATGCCAATACTAGCGTCAATGCCAAGCTTTCATTTATGAGGAATGCAGAGGAAGTCAAGATAAGTATACTTGATAGATATGGAAGAGAGATAAGGAAGTTGAACTCTTGGAAATGGGTGCAAAAAGAATACTTTAAATTTGGCGGTGATTGGTATTCTCTTGATCCAGCCAATGAGTGGGACGGTAGTGTAAATGGTGATCTAGTAGAAGATGGAAAATACTTTTATCAGATAAAGGCCAAGCCACAAAATGGACAATACCAAGTATATAGATATCCTATATATGTAGATACACTGGCTCCTGAAATAGTGGACTTTAAATATCAAGCTAATAAGCTAAGCTTTAAGGTTATTGATGAAAATCTATCCCATCTAGGATTATATATAGGTAAAAAGAAAGTGGAGATATTAGGGGCAAACAGGGATGGTATTTATGAAATACAAAGAGAAATACCAGAGGGAACTGAGATAGTGCTTGAGGCCTATGATCATGCATGGAATCTTTCAACTGCTAGATTAAATGATTCTAAAATAGATGGTCCAACTATGAAGTTTGATAGCCCACAACCATTTTTCATCTATGATAATAATAGCCTAAACTTAGAAGGTCAAGCCCTATCAAAAGCAGGGATTGAAAGCTTGATGGCCTATATAGTGAGAGATGACCAAGATGCTGTAGAAGTAGATGTTGAATTTGATCAAGAGGGTCATTTCAACAAGGAGCTAGAAAACCTTGAAGATGGTTCCTACACTGTTAGGATGGTGGTTAAGGATATATTGGGTCAGGAGTATGAGATATTTAGATATTTCTATATAGATACTAGTCCTCCTGAGATTAGAAATATAGATGTAGAAATTCTAGCAAATACTTCTGATAGGACCATGCCAGGTGGAGGCCAAACGATTATTCTTCCACAATTGGCTATAGCCTACCATAGGGATTATCTAGAAGGGGATAGAAGGGCTATGAAGACTGTTGAAGATTACAAGAAAGATCCCAGCAAGCAAGTATATATTAAATTATCTGAAGGCGTCTATATAGATAAAGAGGGCAGGGTCGTGAGTGAGAGAGATATACCTGGATTGGAATACTACAACCCTGAGGGATTCATAGAAGAATATGATGAATATGGAAACTACACCACTGATCTATTTAAAACTGCCAAGTTTAGCATGGATGTATTTGAGAATCTTGGATATTTTGAAGTCTATGTAAATGAAAACAAGCTATATAGTGAAGGTGAAGATCTTGGAGTTGAGAGACCAGCCTTTGAAGGGCAAATTCAATTTGAAATGGAGATTTCAGATGATATATCTGAATTTGAGATAGTGGTGGTGGATGCAGTAGGCAATTTAACCTGCAATATAATTGAATTGTAAATGTAATGATAATGTAACCTTTATTTCTTTGACAAAAGGCCTATATTGTAATATCATTGATATTAAGACAATCAATAATAATTTGAAGAAATACTAAAAAAATAGGAGGTATAGGTATGAGTTTTAAGAAAAGAGCAGTTGCTATTGTTGGCGTTGCCACAATACTAGGAACATCACTATTTACAGTAGCTGGAGCAGCAGGTACAGACATTAAAGGCAAGATTACTAGCATGAATATATTTAACAATGGTGTAGCTATATCAGTGCCACAAGGTCAACAGCCGATTATAGTAAATGATAGGACTTATTTACCAGTAAGTGCATTGGGAACTGCATTGGGAAAAAACGTTGCTTGGGGTGGACCAAGTAAGCCAAATGATATCTATATAACAGGAGATCAAATTGATCAGCAACAATTTAACAAAATGGCATTGGATGTAAATACTATGAAATTACAGGTAGCAGAAAAGGATTCAAAGATAAAGGATTTAGAAGATAAGGTTAAAAAATTAGAGGAAGATTTGAAAAAGAAAGAAGAAGACACGACTTCTACTTTAACGGATTTAGAGAAGAAACTAAACAAAGATTATGGAAAATACGATAGTATGTATTTTGATATCAAAGTAAAAGGAACAACAAGTAGAATTGATGTTCAAATAGAAGTAGAGAAAAGAGATCAAGACTACTGGGAAAAACTGTCAAGTAGCAAACAAGAAAAATATATTAAAGATGTAGTTTATGCAGTGGAAAAAGACTTTAAAAAGGCAAGTATTGAAGGATCAGTTTATTCAGGTTCAAGAAGTACAGAGATAGACTTTGATGTTGACAGTAGGGGACGTCTAAATATTAAAGGATCAAGCTCAAGTTCAGGCTCAAGATATGCATTAACTTCATCAGAAATAAGAGACCTAGAAGATGATATTAAGTGGGAATTTAGTTATGATGTTTCTAGTGCTTATGTAAAAGATGATGGTGACTATATGGATGTTGAAATAAGAACGAAAAGCAATCTTTCAAGTAGCCAATTGAGAAGTCTTGAAAAGGATATTGAGAGTTATTTGAATAAGCGCTATACTAGGAAAAGCATAGATGTAGTAGCAAAATATTAATATTATTTAAAAAGCAAGTAGATTATCTACTTGCTTTTTAAAATATGTTTCACGACCCACTATATAGGATATATATATCCTATATAATAAATTACACAGGAGGTAGTAATATGGATAAAATCAATAAAATTATAGCTAGTTTATTGGCTTTTTTTATGGTTCTTAGCTTGGGAGGAGTTTCCTTGGCACAATCTGGAAATGACAAGATAGACTGGTTGCTAGAACAACAATTTGTGGTAGGTAATGAAGATGGAGATTTAAATTTAGAAGATAGTTTAACTCGTGAAGAAGCTGCAACAATAATAGTTAAGGCATTGGGCAAGGAGGAAACAGCAGCCTTATATCAAAGTATTGAAAGTGCATTTACAGATATGAATAAGGATGTATGGTCAAATGGAATGGTAAATGTTGCTGTGGAAGCCAAGATAGTTAATGGATTTCCAGATAAGACCTTTGGACCAAAAAAGAATATAACCAATCAAGAGATAATTACTATGTTGGTTCAGGTAAAAGGTGGACTTACTGATGAGGATATAAAATCTGCTCCTTGGCCAACACCATATATTGTAAAAGCTGGTGCGCTTGGTATATTAAAAGATGTAGATGTAAAGGATTTAGAAGCTAATGCTAGTAGACTTGAGGCCTTTGAAATGCTATATAATACTGTAGCAGAGGGAGTTTCAGGAGATAGCTACACTGCATTGGTAACTGAGATTGATAGAGTGCATGCTATTGGTAAAGATGAAATGGGCTTAATTATATTAGATTCATTTGAAGATGCCAAATATGAAGTTTCAGCTTATACTAGGGCTAAGTTTAAAGATATAGATGATTATCAAGCCTTGCTTGGAAAGGTTATAAAGGTAACTTTAGATGATAATAACAATATTGAGGGATATACAGTAGATAAATCATATGACTATTTGATGGGCAATGTTGAATTTAAAAGCGATAGTGTAGTTTTAAATGGCCATAGCTATGGTGGCTTAAGAGATGTAAAATTTGCCTATCACAATGACAAGAAGATAAGCTACAATGATCTTTTAAAAGCTCAATCAGATTTTGCTAGAATTACTGTAGAAAAGAATAATCTTGTAACTATAGAGTCTTTCACTTTTTCAAAAGTAGAGCCTATCAAGGCTGTAGATGGAGATAAGCTTGAGTTTATGGATGGAAGAAAATTTGCAGTAGACAATGTCATTTTATTTGCAAATGATACTGTCAAGGCTATAGACATCAAGGATATAAAGCCTATGGATATAGGTCATATATATGGAGATGGCAATATTTTAATTAGTAGACAAGTAGCTTTAAAAGGAAAACTAGACAATGTAATTGCAGGAGAAAATAAGGATGTAATTGTAAAAATAGATGACAAGGACTACAAGGTTTCTAGGAAATTTAATATGTTTTATTCTACTGATGGCAAAGAATTTATATACCTAGATGCAAATAAGGTATATGCTGATGTATATGCCATTAGAGGACAAGATATAGTTTATGGACTGGATCTAGCTGGAGATATCAAGTATATAGTTTCATCTAAGGTTGCAAATGAAGCTTTTTATATAGTGGACAAGACATTAAGCAGTGATATTAAATTATTTGATATAAATGGCAAAAGTGTTGAATATAAAGTAGACTTAAAATCAAATATAGAAGATATGAATGGCAAGAAGATATCACTTAAAGATTTAAACTCTGGGGATCTAGTCTATATTACAAAAGGTGAAGATCATATTGACAAAATAGATTTAGCTGTTAAATATAGTGATATTAAGGCAAAGTCTGTAAAGATAGGCAAAGATTCAAAAGGTCAATTTGAAATTGATAGAAAGTATAAATTAAGTGACAATATAGTATCATTGTTATTTAATGAAGATGGAAAGACCTTAAAAGAAGTAAACTCAATTGATCTAGATCATATACTTGAAAATTCAAAAGAAGATTCAAATTTAAAAGCATTTATGCTTTCTGATTATGAATTTGATAAGTTGAAGTTAAGTGACAAGGTGATTACTTCAGGAGATAAAAATAGCATCAATCTAATTATTTTTAGTGGATTTGAACAAAGTGTAAAAGATGCAAAACAAGAGGTCATTAAATTAAAGTATAGATTTAAAAATGATTATGATGATGAAATAGAAGGGCAATATAAAAAGGATTTTGTCAAGAGAAAATTAGCTAAAGATGCAAAGCTAGAGAATATGGAAGCTGGAGATTTTGCTAGGTTTTATTTGAATGAGAAAAACGAGATAATCGAAGGTGAGCTTATATTCAAGGACTCTGATAAGTTTATAGAAGTAGTGGAGGTAGAGGCTACTTCTGAAGGCTTACTTGAGATTACTGTAAAAGAAAATGGCAAGAACAAAAACTACTGGGCAAGCAAGGATATTATTGAAATAGGAAGTGCTGTAGAGGGTTCTATGGTTAAAATCCATGTAAATGATAAAGGTGAAGTAGATATAATTTTGGTAAAGTAATAAGTAAAGTTTATTTATGGAAGAGGACTAATATTAGTCCTCTTTTTCTTGATAAAATTGGCTAAATGCCATATAATAACTAATGTAAAACTAATCCTTGAGGTGTTAATATGATATTTAATTCTTTGCAGTTTATTGTATTTTTTCTACTTGTGGTCGCTATCTATTATATTTTACCCCATAGATTTAGATGGATAGTACTTTTAATTAGTTCCTACGTTTTTTATATGGTATGGAAAGCTTCTTATATAATCTTGATACTCTTGTGCACTGTGGTAAACTATATTGCTGCAATCAGGATTAAAAGAGATAAGAATGCATTTGTTAGAAGGGCTTGGCTGATTTTCAGTCTTTCCATTAGCTTGGGAGTATTATTTATATACAAATATTTAGGATTTATAAATGAATCCTTGATGAATGTATTTACATATTTGAACTTTAATTATCCACTAGGAAGCTTTGATATATTTCTTCCTATGGGTATTTCTTTTTATACTTTTCAGACCCTTAGCTATACTATAGATGTATATAGGGGAGACACTGAGCCTGAGAAAAATTTCTTTTATTTATCCTTATATGTGACATTTTTCCCTCAACTTGTAGCAGGACCTATTGAGCGTTCAGACTCACTGCTACCACAGTTTAAAGGAAGAGTGAATTTTGATATATATGGGATATTAGATGGAATCAAGATAATGATATTTGGGTTTTTTAAGAAGATTGTGATTGCAGATAGGCTTGCTATAGCTGTAAATGCGGTTTATAATACACCTAAAGATTTTACAGGTATATATTTTGTGATAGCAACGGTTTTATTTGCTTTTCAAATTTACTGTGATTTCTCTGGATATTCACAGATAGCCATAGGTGCTGCAAAAGTGCTTGGAATAGATCTAATGCAAAACTTCGATAGGCCTTATCTTTCAAAGAGCATACAGGAATTTTGGAGAAGATGGCATATATCTCTTTCCACTTGGTTTAGAGATTATGTATATATACCATTGGGTGGAAGTAGAGTGACAAAGACCAGATACTATGGCAATTTAATAACTACATTTCTCTTAAGTGGGCTTTGGCATGGTGCTAGCTGGAATTTTGTTATATGGGGTGGACTTCATGGACTATATCAAGTGATTGGACATATGACTTTTAAATGGAGGGATAGGATTAAATCTAGATTGAGCATTGAAAACACCTTTATTTTAAAGGTATTTCAAGTTGCATTTATATTTACTCTGACATCTTTTGCTTGGATATTCTTTAGGGCAAATACTTTTACAGATTCAATTTATATTATAAGAAATTTATTTTCAGATATATCTATGTGGCGTGATATTGATTATTTATATATTGTAGTCAATAATATGGGACTTAGTTTTCTACAGTTTGGACTTGCGATTATTTCTATAATTCTCTTGGTAATAGGAGAATTATTGGCTAGAAAAAGACCATTATATGAGAGTCTCAAGAGGTCTAACTTTGTGGTGGAGGGTTCTTTTTATATGTTGCTTTTAATTATTATAATGACAATGGGGGTATACTTTGATGGAAACCAATTTATATACTTCCAATTTTAATAGAAAAAGATTTATATGGCTAAAATTAATTGTATTTGTAATTTTACTGTCAATGATTTTCTACCAGATAGGCCAGTATTTTGAGGATATAAGCAATCAAAATCAAAATACCACTGATTATATAAGGGCTTGGGATGAATTTTATGATATCCCATCTAATACTTTAGACCTGGTATTTATTGGATCATCGCATGCTTATTGTAGTTTTAATCCTGTGATAGTAGATGAAACTCTAGGAACTAATAGCTTTAATCTGGGTTCTCCACTTCAACATCCAGATGCTAGTTATCATGTGGTAAAGGAATTGTTAAGGTATCAAAGACCAAAGACTATAGTTTTTGAAATTTATTGGGATATGCTAGATGATGAATTTGATTTAAAGCAGGCAGATACGGTGATATCTGCTATAGGTAGACAAGAGTTTGAAAGTGAATTTATAAGAGATGTTTTTCCACTCGCTGAGCTTGCAAAGTATATGTTTAAACCTGTTAGATATCAGCAGGATGTATTTAATTATTGGAATAAAGAATTAAGGGAGAAGGTAGAAGAATATATAGAGCCTATAGAAAAAAAGGATGTTTCTGCAGGAGTTAGTTATTATAAAGGAAGAGGATTTATTTATTCGGATATAATTATAGCTGAATCTGAATTTTACCAGACAAATCAATTTGTAGGACTTAATGGCAAAAAATGGGACTTCCACAAGGTTCAAAAATCATATGTCGAGAGATTGGTGGCTCTATGTAGAGATGAAGGTATAGAGATTGTATTTGTAACTGCTCCCATTGCAAACGTTTCACTTGACCTTATAGAAAATTATCAAGCCTTGCATGATAAGATTGCAGAGTTTTCTAGTGACCTAGGAGTTGTTTATAGAGATTACAATGTGATTAATTTAGAAAAAGAATTATTCGTAAATGAAAATTTTAGAGATGATGCACATCTCAATAATAGTGGTGTGGAGATATTTATGGAGGATTTTTTGGATTGGTATGATAAGCTTGTTAAATAATTTAAGGCCTAGTTTTAAAAAAACCAGGCCTTTTCTATGTAAAGCCTAGTCGTGCTAGAACTAGGCTCCTGTTAAAAGTTGTAGAGATAAATGCTATTAAGCATTTTCTCAATTCATATTATAACATCGTAAAAAGACTAATTCAAACGAACATATTACCATACTAGGTGAATAATTGTTAATGTGATTATTTATGCCGGATTTACCATTATTTTTATAATTAGATCAATATTTAATTATTTAAAGTCTACTAGATTTTTCAATGGGGGAATTTTAAAATTCCCCATTTCCCTCTAAATTTCCATAGTTTAAATCATCTCTTACCATTATTACAAAATCGGGGCTATGGAGATTTATATACTCTTCTAAACTCATTTCATTGTAATGTCTTAAATCGAGGATTCTGGTTTTGTTGAAATGAAGAAAGACAAGTGGCTCTATAGCATTTGTAAATGAGTCTCCAAATATTAGCAAATCAGGGAGCTCATCTCTAGCTGTGTCTATCATAGTTTCAGCATTATCTCCACCCATATACATAGTATAATTAGGTCTTTCTTCTCCAAGATAGTAAAGCCTATTGTCTTCTATGCCTTTGTTGTACTTGGTGTAGTTTAAACTTTCTTTTGGGCATGCTATTTTAAATCTATCGTCAGTGTCTTTTAAAAAATAAATCTGTCTATTTCTACTGCCTAGTATGGGCTTTTGTATTTCTGTGATATCAAATGCATTTCTTGCCAATGGCTCTATAGATAAAGACTTGATTGTCTCTTCATATGTCCTAAAGAAGCCCTCAAATGAACAGTGATGGTCTGTATTTAGATAGTAGTCATCCCTGTAATCATTTGTAAATATTTCATTCATATTTAAATAGTTTATATTTTGATTTTGCAATTCATTGAAAAACAAGTTTTCATTTTTATCCAAGTAATCGGATTTATTTTCAATATAAAATGGATATTTATCTCTTAAAAATGATGATTGTCCAGGAACACCAACAAATAGGAAGCTTCCGCCGTAGCTCTTTGTTAGCCTATCTATTCTCTTCATTTGATCGACCATCTTGGGGATATTATCTAATTGACTTTCAAGCCTATGGCTTAACTCATCTGTATAGTAGGGAAGAAGAGTGCCTTCCGCTCCAACTACTATTTCATTTATTCGCCTTTTCCCTAGTAGCTTCATATTCAAAAGAGTATAGGATTTTATCCACTCATCTCTTAGATAGATATGATCGGATATATACTTTTCTAAAAGATTAAAGTATTGTCCGGATAACAGTGTACTATGGCTGTATTTAGGCATGGAAGCTAGTTTTCTATTTTCTATATTAGAAACTTCATCACTAAGATTAAATATGGTTAGCGTTGGAACTACAAATATTAATACTAAAAAAAGTATTGCAATGGGATGTTTAAACAATTTCTTCACCAATAATTCTCCTGTCTATAGCTATAATATATTTTATTATAACATATTTACATAGTATTGATAAAGAAAATACATATATAGCTAGTTGTAAAGATCTTCTTAATCAAATAGCTTGCTAATCCTTAATGGACTAGCAAGCTATCAATATAATTCTACATTCCAGCTATTGTCTTGGATAACTCTATTATACTGTCTGATAGCCTGTTTAACTTTCCTTCTATTCGGACCAATAGATATATTGATATGACTATCGGGAATCCTAAATTGGCTATATTAGCATATATTTCATCCATAAGATCAACTCCTTTCCAAATTTAAAAGGGAGCCTAGGCTCCCTTAGATTAAATCTCAAGTTTATTTATTGTCGTAGTTACTATTCTAGCATCACTAGCTGATATGAGATCTAGAGTTCCTGATAGAAATATATTGTGTGTTAATATGCTTGCCATTGCTGTAGATACTTCTTCATCAGTTAGATCTATTCTGGGCTTATCTACTCTTATGGTAAATTTCTTGTCTGCTTCATCAAGAAATTCCATCTCCAATTTAGTTTTATCCATTTTTTCACCGCCTTTCAACTGTATTTACTCTTATTATTCTTGAACTAGAGTAGTAGTTTCAATTCTCTTGACTTTTAAAAGACTGTCTTCTTGCAGACCTGCTAAACTTGTAGCAGTTCCGTATAGATTGTCGTCTAATACATTGGGTTTGATCTTTGAAAATGATTTTGAAATTACCTTTTGCTTTTCATCAATCATTCCACCATCAAGTTCAAGTCTTAAAACCATCTTTTCTTTGATAGGGTTTATAGCCATTTTCTCACCTCCAAATATTCGATAGGGTATCTTTCCTTCCCTTCATATAATAGATAGAAGAAGTATAGAAATATTACTATAGTAGAAGTGAAATAATATCTAAGATATAGTTTAGAGAAATTTTTGACTATTCTACTAGATTATAGTATATTTATAGTATGGAATTGAGTTATATCTAGATTTAATTGGGTATGACTAAATCATAATAATGAAAATTTAAAGGAGGATGTTTATGTTTAAAAACAAGAGGAAAATCGTAAGTTTGTTTTTATCGCTGGTATTGGTATTAGGTATATTTGTTGGGACAGCACCACAGATTGCATTTGCAGATGAGGCAGTAAGTTTAACTATTTTACATGTCAATGATGTTCACGGTAGGATTGAATATCAGGATACAGAGTCTAGAGAGCCTTCAATAGGATTCGCAAAGCTTAAGACAAAGGTAGATGAGCTAAGGGCAGCAAATTCAAATGTATTGCTTTTAAATGCAGGGGATACTGTTCATGGAACAGTGGATATCAATCTTAGTGAAGGTCAAGCTATGATAGAACTTATGAATATGATAGGCTTTGACGCTATGGTTCCAGGAAATCATGACTTTAACTATGGTCATGAAAGACTTTTAGAATTAAAAGAAATGGCAGAATTCCCAATAATAGCTGCTAATGTTGTAAAAGAAGATGGAACAACTAATGATAAGGGATATTTTGTAAAGGAAATGGATGGAATAAAGGTAGGTGTATTTGGTATAGCTACAGAAGAAACCAAGTATAAGTCTCATCCAGATAATACTAAGGGATTAGAATTTACAGATTATATAAAGGCATCTGAAAAGATGGTAAAACAATTACAAAAAGAAAAGGTAGATGTAATAATAGCACTTGTTCATGTAGGTATAGACGCAGAATCTGATATAACTACTGAAGATATTGCTAAGGGTGTGAAGGGTATTGATGTAATAATTGATGGACATAGTCATACTGAACTTGCAGAGGGAATGATGGTTGAAGATACATTGATAGCTCAAGCAGGTTCTTATGTTAAAAATATAGGAATGGTAGAGCTTAAGTTTGAAGATGGAAAGATATCAGATAAGTCTGCTTCATTATTTACAGTAGAAGAAGCTACAGATATAGTAGAAGATGCAGATCTTGCAGCAAAGATCGCTGAAATAAAAGAGAAAAATGATGTAATAAAAAAACAAGTAATAGGTAAAACCAAAGTTGACTTAGCAGGAGAAAGAGAAGTTGTAAGAGCAGGAGAATCAACTCTTGGCAATGTAATCACAGATGCTATGTTAAAAGCTACAGGAGCAGATGTTGCAATTACAAATGGTGGTGGAATAAGAGCGTCAATTACAAAAGGTGATATCACTTTAGGTGATGCAATGACTTCATTCCCATTTACCAACTTCTTATCAACTATAGAAGTAACGGGAAAAGACATATTAGCGGCATTGGAACATGGTGTAGATAGTTATCCAGATGAAGCAGGTAAATTTCCACATGTTGCAGGAATGACATTCGTATTTGATTCAGCAAAAGCAGCTGGTGAGAGAATAGAAGAAGTAATGATAGCTGGAGAAGCTTTAAATGAAGAAAGCACATATGCATTAGTAACCAATGACTTTATGGCTATTGGTGGAGATGGATACGATATGTTTGGTGGCAAGAAGATAATAGCTGAAGGTGCATTGTTATCAGATGTATTAGTTGAGTATCTAAAGGAAGCTGGAGAGATTGAACCAGCTATAGAGGGAAGAATAGTAGCACTAGAAGTAGCAGCAGAAGAATCAGCAGAAATAGTAGAGGAAGAAGTAGTAGAAGAAGTAGTAGAAGCAGAAGAAGTAGTAGAAGAGCCAGTAGTAAAAGTAGAGGAAGAAATCAAAGAAGAAGTTAAGCCTGAAGAAAAACCAGTTGAGAAATACCTAGTAAAATCAGGAGATGTTCTTTGGAAAATTGCCAAGGCATTCAACACTACTTGGGAAAAACTTGCTGAAGACAATGGTTTGAAAAATCCAAACCTAATATTCCCAGATCAAATTATATTGATTAAATAAAAAGATAAAAACTGGCCTTTTGGTCAGTTTTTATGTTTTTTATTTATTATATATGTTAAAATAGTATTATATGAAAAATTATTGACAAATGAAAAGTGAGGCTATAAAAGATGAAAATAGGGTTTGATTATGATAAGTATTTAGAGGAACAGTCAAAGTTTATACTTGAGAGGGTAAATAAACACGACAAACTATATCTAGAGTTTGGGGGAAAATTACTGTTTGATCTTCATGCAAAGAGAGTATTACCTGGATTTAAGGAAAATGGAAAAGTGGATCTTTTAACTAAATTAAGGGAAAAGGTTGAAGTGATTATATGCGTTTATGCTGGAGATATTGAGAGAAATAAAATAAGAGGAGATTTTGGAATTACATATGATATTGATGTTTTAAGGCTTATAGATGATCTTAGGACATACAATTTAGATGTAAATAGTGTTGTAATCACCAGATATACTGATAAGTCTTCTACAAATATATTTGTCAACAAACTTGAAAGAAGAGGCATAAAGGTATATAAGCATAATTTTACAAAAGGTTATCCAATAGATGTAGACACTATAGTAAGTGATGAGGGATATGGCAAGAATTCCTATATAGAAACCACTAAGCCCATTGTAGTAGTCACAGGACCAGGACCTGGAAGTGGGAAACTTGCGACCTGCCTTAGTCAACTTTATCATGAATATAAAAATGGTAGGCAGGCAGGATATTCAAAATTCGAAACCTTCCCTATATGGAATATACCACTTAAACATCCGTTAAATATAGCATATGAAGCTGCAACGGTAGATTTAAAAGATGCAACTATGATAGATAGTTTTCATTTTGACGCCTATAAGGAGATAGCTGTAAATTACAATAGGGACATTGAATCCTTTCCTGTGCTTAAAAGGATAATAGAAAAGATAACAGGACAAGAATCTGTATATAAATCTCCAACGGATATGGGAGTAAATAGAATTGGATTTGGAATATCAGATGATGAAATTGTGAGAGAGGCTTCCCAACAAGAGATAATTAGAAGATATTTTTATACTGGATGTGAATATAAAAAAGGATATTTAGATTTGGAGATATATCAAAGGTCAAAGCTCATAATGGAAGAACTTGGTTTGAAAGAAGGGGATAGAAATGTAGTCTTTCCAGCTAGAGAGTACTCTTCTAGATTAAAAGAAAAAGGGGATAATAATGAAATATATCCTGTAGTAGCTATAGAGTTAAAAGGTGGAACTATAGTGACGGGTAGAAGCTCGGAAGTAATGGATGCAACTTCTGCTGCAATTTTGAATGCAGTTAAACACTATGCTAATATGTCCGATGAGATTTACTTGATATCACCTGTCATACTTGAGCCTATATTGAATTTAAAATGCAATATACTTGGAAGCAAGAAAGTGGCTTTAAATTCTGAAGAGATATTAATTGCCCTAAGTATATGTGCTGCAACAAATCCAATGGCACAAGTAGCTATGGATAAACTTTCTTTATTAGAAGGATGCCAATCTCATTCAACTACAATATTGAGTGGAAATGATGAACAGACATTTAGAAAGTTAGGAATAGATATAACATGTGATCCTGAATACCCAACAGAAGACCTTTATTACTAGGGTTTTCTGTTTTTTTATTCTAAGTTATCTTAATTTTGAAATAAATTTATCTTTGTGATAAAATAAATTGTATAGGAGGAGATTATATTGGAAAATATACGTGAGGATTTGATTGATTTAGTGACGGAAATGGTACAAATATACAGTCCCTATTTTGAAGAAGAGCATGTAATGGAATATGTCTTTAAGTGGTTTAAACATAAGGATATACCAGCTAAATATCATAGCTATAGTGAGGATAGAATAACAAAGTTTAAGGGGACTAATATAGTAGGCAGTATAAAGGGAGAAAAACCTGGAAAAACCATATTATTGAATGGACATTTA
Source organism: uncultured Tissierellaceae bacterium (assembly GCA_964428475.1). Lineage (GTDB taxonomy): Bacteria > Bacillota > Clostridia > Tissierellales > Tissierellaceae > JARICQ01. Next base: position 8,537 of record CAYRYO010000015.1, on the reverse strand, counting down.
GATACTGTAAGTATAACTAGAGGATGGACAAAAGACCCATTAAAGCCAAGTATAGAAGGCGATAAATTATACGGCTTAGGTGCACTTGATATGAAGGGTGGTTCTGCTGCTATAATGCTTGCAGTTGAAGCTTTTCATAGAAATGTAAAGGATTTCAAGGGGGAGATAATCTATACGCTTGTTTCAGATGAAGAAGGTCCATATGGACTTGGAACGGATGCTGTAATATTAGATGATATAGCAGATAATATTGATATAGCAATAGTTCCAGAACCAAGTGCAGGTTTTTGTGATGAAGAGTTTCCATGCCTATGTCTAGGTGCAAGGGGAGGCTACAATTATACTGTAGAGATAATTGGGCGTGCTAGTCATGCTTCGACACCAGAACTAGGTATCAATGCAATACTTGAAGGTGCAAAGTTAATGGCTGAACTAGAAAACACAGAATTTATTTGTGATGATAAATTAGGTAAGGGCTCTACTGCAATCATAGATGCTAAAGGTGGTGGTGCAGCTGCTAGTGGTGCAGAAAAGTTCCAATTCACTGTGTTTAGGCATACCGTTCGTGGTGAGAATAAAGATACAATAAGAGATGAAATAAAAGCTGCAGCTGATCGTGCGGGACTTAAGGCGGACTATCAAGTGATATTTAGAGATTCACCACATACCGGTGTAGATGGCTTCAAACCCTATATAGTAGAAGAAGATGATCCATATGTTGAAATATTCCAAAATAGCATAAAAAAAATAATGGGTAGAACTGGGAAGCTAGCTTATTTTTCAAGCATAGGTGATTTTAATTATTTAGGAACTAGAACAGATGCAAGTACTTTTATATTTGGTGCATCTGGTGAAAATTATCATGCGGCGGATGAATGGGTGTCTGTAGATAGCTTGGTAAATACGACCAAAATAATCTATGACTTATTGGTAAACTTGACGCAGTAAGATAGATATAAGATTTCATTTACAATATTTTGAACATTTAAAATTGACTTTAGCTTTCTACAATAGTATACTATTCTTATGAAGGACTTTAGTCCCTCAATCAAAACTAAGGGAGGAATAGCATTATGAAAAAGAAGATAATTTTATTTATCTTGGCATTGAGTTTGGTAGCAGGAACTTTGATAGGTTGTAGTTCGAATGAGGCACCAGCAGATACAGGCACTTCTGATGGCGGGGACGCTGTTGTAGATGAGGGTGGTTCAGATGATAGTGGCGAGGTTATCAAAATAGGTGTATTCGAACCTATGACAGGAGCAGCAGCAGCAGGTGGAGAGATGACAGTGGAAGGTATTAAACTTGCACATGAAAAGATGCCTGAAGTACTTGGCAGAAAAATTGAACTTGTAATAGTAGATAATAAATCAGAAAAAGTTGAAGCAGCTAATGCAGTAGCTAAATTAGTTGATAAGGATGAAGTTGTAGCTATTATAGGAAGTTATTCAAGTTCGCTTTCAATGGCTGCAGGAGATATAGTTAAGAATGCTGAAGTTCCAGCAATGGGTTGTTCTCCTACAAACCCTCTAGTTACACTTAATAATGATTATTATTTTAGAGTTTGCTTTATTGACCCATTCCAAGGTACTGTAATGGCAAACTATTCAATAAATGAATTAGGCGCAAAAACTGCTGCAATAATTCAAGACGTACAACAGGATTATTCAGTAGGACTTTCAACATATTTTATGAAATCATTTAAAGAAACAAATGGTGAAGATTCAATAGTTGGAGAAGCTTCATATAATACTGGAGACCAGGATTTCACTGCTCAACTTACAAATATAAAATCATTAAATCCAGACGTAATATTTGCACCTGGTAACTACGGTGAGTGTGCACTTCTTATTCAACAAGCTAGAGATTTAGGTATGGATACTCCAATACTTGGTGGAGATACATGGGAAGCTCCTGAATTCTTAGATATCGGTGGAGAAGCAGTTGAAGGTGCAGTATATAGTACTCACTTTACAGCTGAATCACCTGTAACTACAGTATCAGAAGAATTCTTAGATGCTTATAAAGCTAAATACGACAAAGAAGCTAATGCATTTGCAGCATTAGGATATGACGCTTATATGGTTATAGTAGAGGCTATACAAGCAGCTGATTCTGCAGATTCAAATGCAATTAGAGACAAGCTTGCTGCAACAGCTGGATTTGTAGGAGCTACAGGAAATATTACATTAGATGAAAATGGAGATGCTGTTAAATCAGCTATAATCAACAAAGTTGAAGATGGTAAATTTGTATATTTAACAACAGTAGAACCTAAGTAGAACTTACAAAATACTATATAAAACGGAGGAATGAATATGAGCATACAAGAATTCCTACAGCATATGACAAATGGTATCTCACTAGGGAGTCTTTATGCTCTTATTGCTATTGGATATACCATGGTCTATGGAATACTTAGACTGATAAACTTTGCCCATGGAGATATATTTATGATAGGGGCATATCTAACCTATTACGGTATTACGTATACTCCTATACCATGGTATATAATATTTATACTAGTACCTATAATCACTGGATTACTAGGAGTAGTACTTGAAAGACTTGCTTATAAACCACTTAGAGAAGCTCCAAGGATAACCATACTTATATCGGCTATCGGAGCATCCTTTTTACTGCAGAACTTAGGGATACTTGTCTTTGGTGGAAGGCCAAAGGCATTCCCAACCCCTGCAATATTTAAAAATGTAGTACAAATAGGCGGAGTCTCAATAGGATATATAAACTTTATTATTCCAGTAGTTACAGTGCTTCTTTTGATTGGACTTAATTTTGTTATTCAAAAGACAAGAACTGGTATGGCAATGAGAGCATTATCAAAGGATTATGAAGCAGCTAGCCTTATGGGAATAGATATTAATAAAACTATATCTATTACTTTTTTCATAGGTTCATTATTGGCAGCAATGGGTGGAATTATGTGGGGAATTAAATATCCTCAGCTGATGCCTCATATGGGAGTATTGCCAGGGCTTAAATGCTTTATAGCAGCAGTAGTCGGAGGCATAGGAAATATTACAGGTGCAGTTATAGGGGGATTTATATTAGGTCTTGGAGAAATCCTTATTGTAGCGTTTCTTCCTAATTTAACAGGATACAGAGATGCATTTGCATTTGTACTTTTAATAGTTATATTGCTCTTTAAACCAACAGGTTTAATGGGTGAAAAGATAGCGGAGAAGGTGTAACTATGAAGACAAATAAAAATAAATTAATTATAAATCTTTCGTTAGTAGCAGTTATTTTAATCGTATTATTAATATTAAATGTAACTTTAGATAATTATAAATTGAGAATAATAAATCTTTCTGGAATATATGTAATACTTGCACTTAGTATGAATCTTATAAATGGGTTTACAGGATTATTTTCATTGGGTCACGCAGGATTCATGGCTATTGGTGCATATACTGTTGCACTACTGACTATGACAAGTGAAATGAAAGAGATGAATTTCTATATGAAACCAATTGTGCCTTTTCTTGCAAACATAAACTTGCCATTTATATTGGCACTTTTAGTAGCAGGGCTTATGGCAGCACTTTTTGGATTTTTAGTTGGTGCACCAGTATTGAAACTTACGGATGATTATTTAGCAATTGCAACACTGGGTTTTTCAGAGATAATAAGGATTGTAATTATAAATATTCAAGCGGTTACTAATGGTTCACTAGGACTTAAAGGTATTCCTCAGATAAATAACGATTTTATAGCGGGTATCTTGGGTGTAGAACCACGGATAAACTTATTTTGGGCTTGGGGTATAGCCATACTCACAGTCTTATTTTTAAGGTTTTTAATGCAGGGTAGTTATGGAAAGGCATTTAAAGCAATCAGAGAAGATGAGATTGCAGCTAGGGCTATGGGTGTTAATCTATTTAAGCACAAGGTAATGAGTTTTACTATTGGAGCTTTTTTTGCAGGAGTTGGGGGAGGACTTTTAGCAGCTTCTCTTGGAACTATTGACCCAACACTGTTTAAATTTGTACTTACCTTTAATATTTTATTGATGGTAGTGCTTGGAGGCATGGGAAATATAAACGGTACAGTTGCAGCAGCAGTGGTAGTTACTGTTGCTATGGAATTACTTAGATTCTTAGATGAACCTATAAATTTAGGTTTTACAACTACGCCTGCTCTTCCTGGACTTAGAATGGTAGTATTTTCACTTATTCTTATATTAGTGGTGATATTTAAAAAAGACGGTTTCTTGACAAATATCATTGAGAAAGTGAGGATGAAATATGCTAAAAATTAACGATATAACTATGAGATTTGGAGGAGTAGTGGCTGTAAATCAATTTTCTACGGATATAAAAAAGGGAGAAATGGTAGGGCTAATTGGACCTAATGGGGCAGGTAAAACCACAGTCTTTAATATGGTAACAGGTGTGTATGAACCTACTAAAGGGGAAATACTTCTTGAAGACGAAAAGAATAAAACCATTATCTCTGGAAAGAGACCTGATGAAATAGCTAATTTAGGTATATGTAGAACTTTTCAAAACATAAGACTTTTTAAAGAATTATCAGTTTTAGACAATGTATTTATTGGTAATCACTTAAGGCTAAAATCGGGTATATTCTCATCATTAGTTAGAACACCTTCATATACCAAGGAAGAAAAAGAAGTTTTAAAGAAATCAGAGTATTTGCTAGAAAAGGTAGGGCTTTATGAAGAACGAGATGAAAAATCTCATTCCTTGCCATATGGTAAGCAAAGAAGACTTGAAATTGCAAGGGCATTAGCGACAGATCCCAAGATTCTCTTGTTAGATGAGCCTGCAGCTGGAATGAATCCGCAGGAAACTCAAGATTTGATGGGATTCATAGTAGATATAAAAAAAGAGTTTGATTTAACTATTTTCCTAATAGAGCATCATATGGAATTTGTAATGGGTATTTGTGAGAGAGTGCTTGTGCTTGATCATGGGATACTAATTGCTGAAGGAAATCCTGAAGAGATTCAAAAAAATCAACGAGTTATTGAAGCTTATCTGGGGGTGGAGTAGATGCTTAAGGTTACTGATCTTCACGTTAGCTACGGAGGTATCAAGGCTATACGTGGAATAAATATAGGCATAGAAGAAAATAAGATAGTAACATTGATAGGTGCAAATGGTGCTGGCAAATCTTCCACACTTAGAGCAATTATGAATCTCACTAAAAAGGAAAGTGGAAAAGTAGAATATAGAGGAGAAGATATAACTGATTTTAAAACAATGGATATTGTAAAAAAGGGTATATCATTATCTCCTGAAGGAAGAAGAGTATTCTCAAACTTAACTGTAGAGGAAAATCTAATCTTAGGTGCATATACAAGAAAAGATAATATTGAAATTAGAAAAGATATAAAAAAAATATATGAACTATTTCCGAGATTAGAGGAAAGGTCTTGGCAAAAAGCGGGGACGCTTTCTGGAGGGGAGCAGCAGATGCTAGCTGTAGGTAGGGCTATGATGATAAATCCATCGATACTTATGCTAGATGAACCATCTCTTGGTCTTGCGCCACTTCTTGTAAAAGATATATTTGACATTATAAAAGAAATACATCGTCAGGGGAATACAATACTATTAGTTGAGCAAAATGCAAAAAAAGCATTGGAAATAGCTGATTATGGTTATGTACTTGAAACTGGAACCTTGATTTTAGAAGGAGAAGGAAAAACATTATTAAATGACGATAGGGTCAAAGCAGCATATCTAGGAGAAAGCAAGTAAATATATTTGTAATGAAAATGTAACCCCTTTATCTGATTATTTAGGTATAATTAGATAAAGGGGTTGATTATATGAAAAGGTTTTTATCTTTTGTTTTGGGATTAGTAATATTTTCAAGTTCAACAGTAGCTTTTGCAAATGGGGATATGGCTTCTAAGATATCAGGTCACTGGTCAGAGAATATACTTGAAAAGGACTTTGTTTCATATTATTTTCCATATCTTGCAAAGAATAACTTTGAAAAGCTAAATCCAAATGAAAACATTATAGAAAAGGATTTTGCATTGTCACTGGGTTCACTGTCAAAGGACTATAATTTAAATGCCATAACAAATAGTATAATCCACGACAAAGAAATAAAGAGAATAGAACTAGTAAATATTATTGGGGAAAGATTAGGGGATTTAGTAGAGACAAAGAAAAACAAATTTGAACTTCCTTTCAAAGACATTAATAATATAGAAAAAGAAAGCATAGAATCTATAAGACTCTTATATAGCCTGAATATGATTAGCGGAGTATCAGCTGAGGAATTTGCACCTGATAAAATGGTTACTCAAGCTGAAGCTATAGTCATATTGCAGAAAATGAAGGGGGTACTGGAAGATATGAAGGAAATTCATTTCGATATCAAGGGAGTAGTTCAAAGTTATAATAGTCAAGAAAATATAATAGTTAAAGAAAAAGAAAATAGTGTGCTAGTGACTATTACCAAACAATTTGCTAGCCCAGGTTATTCTCTAGGAGTTGGGAAGATAAAGAAAGAGGACAAAGAGTATAAAGTAGTATTGGATATAGTATCTCCTAATAGTGGAACTATATTGCCTCAAGTAATTACTTACAAAACTATTACAATTGAGGTGGATAAATCACAGTTAAATACAAAGTCACCCTACAACTTTACAGTTGAAGGGATTAAAAGCAATCTACTCAAGTAGATTGCTTTTAATATTTGAAGTGACACTGATGTAAATATTTGATACAATATATTTAAATATCTTTAGGAGAAAAGTGATGACTAAAAACAAAAGTTTAGCAAAGACAGCAGCTATGATTTCAATATTTACATTGTTATCAAAGGGATTGGGATTTTTAAGAGAGATAATGATAGCAAATAGATTTGGTTCGGGAATAGAAACTGATACATATTTTGTAGCTATGACAGCTACTGTAATTATAGTGGGCACTATAGGTGCTGCTCTTAAGACGACTCTTATACCAATATTCTCAGAAGTAGAGGGAAGACATGGCAAGAGGGGCAAGCTAATATTTTTAAATAATATCTTCAATATTGTATTGTTAGTAGGATTTGCAATAATTATATTGGGCTATATATTTTCACCTTTAACTATAAAGATATTAGCTAAGGGATTTGAAGGTGAGCAATTTAATCTTGCTGTCCAGCTAAATAGAATAGGCCTTCCTATTGCTATGTTTTTAGGTCTTACACATGTATTTACAGGACTTTTAGATAGCAGTGAGATATTTGGACCTTCTGCAATATCGGGAATTCCCTATAATTTTGTATTTTTAATATACTTGATTTTTTTTGGAGCTAATGCAAGTATATATACTTTGATGATGGTAACTGTGATAGCTTCATCTACTCAGTTTTTGATATTGCTTCCAGCTGTAAGACATATGGGATATAGATATAAATTCAAGATAAATTTAAGAGATCCCTATCTTAGAAAAGGCATGATTTTGGTACTACCTGTCTTGATAGGTTCTGCTGTTCAGCAGATAAATATAGTGATAGATAGGACATTGGCATCTGGACTAGACGTTGGAAGTATATCAGCCTTAACCTACGCATCTAGAATAAATGATATGGTAATTGCTGTATTTATAATGGCGATCACTACGGTGGTATTTCCCAAGCTCTCAAAAGCTTTTTCCAATGAAGATGGGCAAGAGGTGAATAGAATACTTGGACAAGGGATAAATATAATACTCATAATCACTGTACCAGCTACCATAGGATTATTGTTACTGGCAGAGCCACTTGTTCATATTTTCTTTGAGAGGGGTTCATTTGACGCTAGAGATACTTATATGACTAGTCAGGCCTTGATGTATTATTCCCTTGGTTTAGTTGGATTTTCATTAAGACTTATGCTAAATAAAGTTTATTACGCATTTCAAGATACAAAAACTCCAATGATAAATGGAGTAATAGCAGTAGGTGTAAACTTAGTTTTTAATTTAATCTTAATAAGACATATGGCACACAGTGGACTTGCACTAGCAACAAGTATATCTGCAACTGTGACAACTATACTCTTGTTTTTAAGCCTAAGAAAAAAAATAGGGCCAATAGGTCTTACAAAATATTTAATAAGTTTTGCAAAGACCCTAGCAGCCTCTCTAATAATGGGGCTAGTAGTCTATCTAATCTACTTCAAACTAGGAGCCATGCTCCCAGAAGCCAAGCTAATACAAATGATAATACTCCTACTGTCAGTAGGAGTAGGGGCTGGAGTTTATTTTGCACTGTGTATGGTATTTAAGGTGGATGAGCTTAAGATGATATTTAAAAGATAAAAGCGAGATCAGTTTTAAGGCTAAAAAGATAAAAGGGAGATTTTGAAAATAAGACTCGACTTACGGAAGAATTTTAGAATTATCCCACTAAAGAAAAAAATTGATAGACTTGCACTGTCTGAGCGTAGCGAGTTTGCAAGTCTATTTTTTTCTGTGTGGTGATAATTCAAAATTCTGGAGTGGAGACTCGTTTTTCAAAACTCCCTTTCTTAAACTTCAAAATTTCCCTTTGTTTTCCAAAACTCC
>CAYRYO010000014.1:16919-35336 GCA_964428475.1 uncultured Tissierellaceae bacterium | reverse complement strand
TGAATTAAAGACAGATGTAAGTGGATTAAAGATAGATGTAAATGATCTTAAAGATGGACAAAAGGAACTTCAAAGATTAACTCGATCTATCCATGAAGAAACTGCAAATTTAATGGAATTTAGATCCTATACTATGCAAACACTGGATGAAATGAAGAAGACTATTAGGCGTACAGAAGTTGCAACTGCTGATAATTGGAGTGATATAGCCAAATTAAAATCAATAATATAAAAGAGCCATATGGCTCTTTTATTATATTTTTGCTAAGTTATAAAGTGTCTTTACAGGTACTCCTGTTGCCCCTTGTGGTAGATAGTTTCTCCCCTTTTCAAGATAAGAAGTGCCAGCTATATCTAAATGCACCCAAGGAGTATTATCTACAAATTCTTCCAGGAAAAGTCCAGCTCTTAGAGCACTTGCCTCTCCCCCTGTAGTGTTTTTCAGATCTCCAATAGTTCCCTTTAAAGCTTTTTTATATTCTTCATTCGTAGGAAGTTGCCACATAGGTTCCCCTGATATTTTTGAAGCTTCCATTACTGTATCCATTAACTCTTGATTATTTGTAACTGCTCCTGTATTTACATCTCCAAAAGCAACCACACATCCGCCAGTAAGGGTAGCAATATCTACTATTTTATCAGCTTTTACAACTGTAGCAGCATAGTATAGAGAATCTGCTAAAGTGATTCTTCCTTCTGCATCTGTGTTTAGTACTTCAATAGTTTTACCAGACATTGAACCTATTACATCACCTGGTTTATATGCTTGACCAGAGATTAAGTTTTCACATGCAGCGATCACTCCCACTATATTTTTCTCTAGTTTTGACAATGCTATAGTTTTCATAGCTCCTATAACTGATGCGGCACCTCCCATATCGCTTTTCATAGTTACCATTCCACTAGTTGGTTTAATTGAATATCCACCAGAGTCATAAGTCAGTCCCTTACCTACTAATGCCAACTTTTCATCTGAATTTTTATTTCCATTCCAAGTCATTATTATAAACTGAGCTTCATTTTCAGATCCTTTTGAAACAGCTAAAAATGCCTTCATATTAAGTGCTTCAATTTGTTTTTTACCAAGTATTTCTACTTCTACTCCTAGTTCCTCAAGTTCTTTTCTAGCTCTATTTCCAAGTTCTGCTGGAGTAATAGTGATAGCAGGTTCATTGACTAAATCCCTAGCTAGAAATATTCCTGCTATTATATTTTCAGCTTCTTTGATAGATGCTTTGGCATCTTTGCTATTTCCTTCTATATCTAGATAAAACTTCTCCAGAGTTAAATTAGTTTTCTTTTCTGATAAATACTTTTCAAAACTGTATTCTGATTGCAAAAGGCCTTCAGAAATAGCTAGTATATCGTAGGTGTCATTTATACTTAGTCCAGCTGATTTTACTTTTAAGCTAGTAAGTGTTTTTGCCACATTGTGAAAAGCCCTTCTAAGATATTCCATATTTAATTTATCTTCTTCGCCAAGACCCAAAAATACAATTTTATCTCCCTTCGGAGAAATGTCGGTATATGTTTGTCCTATTTCACCTTTAAAGAGCTCCTTTTCCTTTATATAATTATATAATTCTTGCCCTTTAGAAACTTCCTTAGTATCTTTAAACACCGTGATAACCTGAACTTCTCCACCTTTACCAATTAGTATTTCCAAAATATCACTCCTCTTAAATGTAATTATATTTATTATAGCACAATTTTATTGCATAAAATGTGAATCTATAGTAATATATATTTCATAGGGGTGAGTAACTCAGTTGGGAGAGTGTTTGCTCGACAAGCAAAAAGTCGTAGGTTCAAGTCCTATCTCGCCCACCAAAGTATATTGGAGGTAACTATGAATCAAAAATTGAAAAAGACCGTGGTTTACTTGATAGTATTGTCATTCTTAGTATCTGTGATGATACCTATTTTAAACTTAATGTAGATTTAATTCATATTGCCAAGAGAGATTTCTCTTGGCAATATTTATTGTGATATCCTTGTAAATAAGGGTATAATTTTTAGTGGGTATGTAAATAAATGGATAAGGGGTATATGGGAGGAAAATATGAAGAAGATTGTATTTATATTGACAGTGGTTTTAATATTTTTAAGTTCTTTGGTTTATGGAGAAGACTATATAGAGCCTTCAGATGAAAAAGCTATAGTTATAGAAGCTAGTGAGCCAGAAAATCGCGAGGATTTATATCAAGATATTATGGTGCAAATGGTTACCATAGAGATTACAAGTGGAAAATATAAAGGTGATATAAGAGAAATAGAAAATCATCTACCAGACAATGCCGCTTATAGTATATTGGTGGAAAAGGGTGACAAAGTAATAGTGATGATAGAGGATTATGAGGATTGGTATCAAGTGTATATATCTGATTATCAAAGGTCAGATTATATAGTTTACTTGCTTGTACTTGGAGTTATACTTGTATTAGTTATTGGCAGAATCAAGGGGCTAAAGTCTATATTATCCTTAGGATTAACCATATCTGCAGTTATATATATACTCCTACCTCAAATATTAAAAGGAGCTAATCCTATACCTGTATCTATAATGATATCTATAGGAGTCACAGTGATTACCATATTCCTAGTTGGAGGTATTAATAGCAAGGGAGTTTCAGCTATACTTGGAACTATTTCAGGAGTAATTATAGCAGGGGCTATATCCTATATAGTGGGAAATCAGGCACATCTGACAGGACTTAGTGCAGAAGAAGCAACTATGTTAATCTATATACCACAGCAAATAGAATTTAATTTTAAAAATTTATTGTTTTCAGGAATTATACTTGGATCGCTAGGTGCTGTGATGGATGTCGGTATGTCAATTTCATCATCTATAGAGGAAATCTACAAGGCTAATAATGCACTGTCAATCAGGGAATTGTTTAATTCAGGAATGAATGTCGGTAGAGATATAATGGGCACTATGATAAACACTTTAATATTGGCATATACTGGAACATCTATACCCATGCTACTCTTATTTATGGCTCATGAAACTTCAATGACAAAGATAATTAATTTAGATATCATAGCAACAGAAGTGGTTAGATCACTTTCAGGCAGTATAGGACTCATACTCACCATACCAATTACTGCATTTATATCTAGTTTATTGATTAAAAAACAATCGCAGGACAAAGAAGGAGTGGATTTAAATGACTAAAGAAGTATTATTGTCATTGGGACTTACTACTGTAGTAGGGCTTACTATGGGAATTGGAGGAATACTTGCATTTTTTATAAATGAAAAGAATAAGAAGTTCTTCTCATTATCTCTTAGCTTTGCAGCTGGAATAATGATTTATGCAGCTTTTATGGCTATCTTGCCAGAAGGAATACATCATTTAGAAGAATACATGGGTGAAAGTGGAAGATTTGTAGCTATTATAGGATTTTTTGGAGGAATGATATTTATAGCTCTGATGGAAAAATGGATACACAAACATGGAGGACATCACGGACATAGCCATGATGATCACCATCACGGAGAAAATGGTGAACATCTATCCAAGCTTGGGCTTATGTCTGCAGTTGCTATAGGGATACACAATCTACCAGAAGGACTTACTATATTTACAACAGGTATAAATGACATAGCAGTTGCAATACCGATAGCCTTTGCTATTATCTTGCACAATATTCCACTGGGAATAGCAATTTCAGTTCCCGTTTACTATTCAACAGGAAGCAAAAAAAAGGCATTTTTATATTCTTTATTGGTAGGACTTTGCCAACCCCTAGGTGCTATTATTGGTTATCTAATGTTTTCCAATTTATCTACGGGATTATTCTTTGGTCTCCTATTTACTGTGGTTTCAGGAATTATGATATTTATTTCACTGGATGAACTTCTTCCTTCTTCTCAAAAGGACAATGATCATCATATATCAGTCTATGGGGCTATTGCAGGCATGCTAGTTATGGCATTGTCGCTGAGCATATTTCATCACGGCCATTAATATATGGAATATATCCCCTAAAAAACTATAAATATAATATAATAGGGAATATTAATTTAGAATGGGGTGATTATATGGATATAGGAACTATTTTTTATTATGGAATTGGACTATTTCTATTATTTGTTGTGGGACTTATACTTGTATGGCCAATTAAAAAGATATTCAAATTAATTATAAATGGTATTTTAGGCGGTATACTTTTATTTATATTTAATATTATAGGGGCTTATTTTGGTTTAGGCATAGAGATTAATCCTCTAAATGCCATCATAGTAGGGATACTAGGAATTCCAGGGGTAGTTTTGATTTTAATTCTTCAAATAATACTTTAAAAATTAGAAATTTGAAGGTTTGCATTGAAGGATTTAATATGATATACTAATTTGGTATATTAAATATTGTGTAGGAGGTACGAGCTATTATGGCAGCTATAAAGATGCAGATAGAGAAAAGAGAAGAAACTGGTAGCAACAGGGTCAATAAGATGAGAGCTAATCTTACTATTCCAGCAGTTTTATACAGTAAAGGTGCAGAAACACAACATGTTTCAATTGAAAAACCTGAATTTCTAAAAGTATATAGAGCAGCAGGAACTACATCACTTTTAACTTTGAACTTAGATGGAGAAGAAATTCCAGCAATCATAAAAGATGTACAAAAACATCCTGTGAAAGATGAATATCTTCACGTAGATCTTCAAAAGCTAGACATGAATGTGAAGATAAAAATCACTATACCTGTTGTATTACTTAACAGAGATTCGATTAAACTTCAACCTTCTGTCTTAACTCAGCAATTAGATGAAATTGAAGTTGAATGTCTACCAAGCTATATTCCAAGTACAGCAGAAGTAGATGTTGAAAATATGGACTTCGAAACTGTTATGTTTGTTAAGGATTTAGATGTAGCAAGCATTGAAGAAGTTACTATATTAACTGAATTAGACGAAGTTGTATGTTCACTTGCTGAACCAGCTATTTACGAAGAAGAAGACTTAGAAGAAGACGATGAAATTACAGAACCAGAAGTAATCGGCGAAGACAACGACCAAGAGTAATAATGGAAACTCCTATATATTTAGGGGTTTTTTTATTTTCGAAATAAATTATTGCTTGCCAAGCACATAAAAAAATCATCTGAATAAGATATAGTATTATGGCAATAATCACAGTAAATAAACTTGGCAAGGAGTGATCATATGTGTTGTAAAGTATGCGGAAATGAAAAATCCAGAGCAAATCTGCTTGGACAGAATATTTGCAAAGGATGTATGAGTGAAATCGTAAATATGAATGTAGAAGACGAGACCTACAACTTTTATAAGAATTTAATTAGAATATTTTTAGGATGTTACATATCAGATATATATTACTTGAACCCTGTGAATTAATTTACAGGGTTTTATTAAATAAGTTTATAAAAAGGAAAAAGTGATATATAATATATAAGATTTAAAATACTTTAGGATAAGGTGATGATTGATGAAAACCCCAGTATTTGATGCATTAAAAAGATTGATGGAAGAAAAAAATGCTATTTTTCATACGCCAGGCCATAAGGGGAAAAACACATTGATAGATTGGGGAGAATATATCCCAATGATAGATACAACTGAAGTCTATGGAATGGACAATCTATTAGAACCAAGAGGAATAATAAAAGAAAGCCAAGAACTTGCAGCAAGTGTATTTGGTGCAAAATCTACACATTATTCGGTAAATGGATCTACAGCTAGTATATATATAGCACTCTCAACCATAACGCGGCCAGGAGATAAAGTGCTAATACAGAGAAACTGTCACAAGGCAGTATATAATTCCCTGATTTTAAATAGATTAAACCCAGTATATATGTATCCAAATTACAACGAAGACTACAATGTATTAACTGGACTTGAGCCCGATGAGATAGATAAAATACTAGAAGAGGACAAGGATATAAAGGCAGTTGTAATGACATATCCAAATTACTACGGAGTATGTTCTGATTTGGAAAGAATAGTAGAAGTAGTCCACAAACAAGGTAGAATACTAATGGTAGATGAAGCTCATGGTTCGCATATGACATTTTCTGATAGAATGCCAAAGTCAGCTCTATCATGCGGGGCAGATATAGTTATACAAAGCACTCACAAGACCCTTCCAAGTTTTACACAGACATCCATGATACACGTGGGAACAGATAGGATAGATATAAATAAGCTACAAGATAGGTTTCAACTCTATATAACTACATCACCTTCATATTTATTTACAGCCTCCTGTGAAATAGCGACAGCTTATATGGATACAGATGAGGCAAAACAAAGATTAGAGAAGAATATAGACAAATGTACAGAAACAATAGATAGATTGAATAGTATAGATAGAGTATTTGTATTTACAGGGGATAAAAGTGACAAGACCATACATTCAAAGGACAATACAAAGATACTTTTTAGAATAGAGGGAATGAAGGGCTCTGAAATTAAAAGAGAACTCTATAAAAAGCACAATGTAATGCTTGAAATGACAGATTACTACTATGGACTCGCACTTACAAGCTTGATGAATGATGATGAAGACTATGAAAGGCTTGTAAATGCAGTGGAGGAATTAGCCAAAACTTCACCAAGGGTAGATATAAATCCTGTAAGCATAAAAATGCCGGATCCCCTTATAGATATGCCAATATATCAGGCTTATCATAGCAAGAAAAAGCAGATAAATTTACAAGCTAGCATAGGAAAGGTTGCGGCTGCATCTATTATTCCATATCCTCCAGGAATTCCACTTGTAGTTCCAGGAGAAGTGATTACTGAACAAGTATATAAAAGTATTGTATTTTTAATGGAGAATGATATAGAAATAGTTGGATTAATGGGTTATAATAAAGATAAATTAGTTGTAGTAGACAAAGGAGACTAGTGGAGTGAAAGGAATATTCATAGCTTTAGAAGGGCCAGATGGATCAGGCAAATCAACCATTGCAAAATTATTAGGTGTTTATTTTGAAAAGAGAAACATACCATATATAATAACAAGAGAACCTGGTGGCACTGGGATAGGTGAGAAAATAAGAGATTTAATACTAGATAATGACAATACAGATATGAGTGATGAAACAGAAGCTCTTTTATACGCTGCATCTCGTGGTCAGCATGTAGATGAGAAGATAATCCCAGCTCTCAAAGAGGGAAAAGTTGTATTATGTGATAGATTTGTTCTCTCAAGTTTAGCTTATCAAGGTAAGGGCAGAGGTCTTGGAATAGAAAAGGTAAAGAAGATCAATGACTTTGCAATAAAAGGAATTTATCCAGATCTTATACTTTTTTTCTATATTGATCCAAGTATTACCCTAAAGAGAAAGATAAAAGATAGAAAAGTAGATAGATTAGAATTAGAAGGCGATATATTTCATCAAAATGTCTACAAGGGATACATGGAAGTGCTTGAAATGTACCCAAAGAACATAAAAAAAATTGATGCGACTAGATCTATTGAAGAAGTTTTAAGTCAAAGCATAAAAGAAATAGAAGGCCTATTACAAAGTATAGGGGAGTGATAGTATGAAGTTGATAATCTGCATAGTTCAAGATCAAGATTCAGCAAATTTAATAGAAGATTTAACAGATGAAGATTTTAGAGTAACAAAATTATCTTCCACAGGAGGTTTTTTAAGAGGTGGAAATACAACCTTATTAATAGGTGTGGAAGATGAAGAGGTTGAAGGTGCTCTAGATGTAGTAAAGCATAATTGTAATACAAGGGAAATAACTACATCTCTCCTCACTGTAAGTATGCCGGGAGATACCTACATACCTTATCCGCTAGATGTAAAAGTTGGAGGAGCAACAGTTTTTATAGTAGATGTAGAAAAACATATAAGGATTTAAGGGGGGATTCTTGTGAAGCTTATGATTTCAATAATTCAAGATGAGTATATAAATAAAGTATCCAAGATGCTTTTAGAAAACAAAATTAGGACTACAAAGTTATCCTCAACAGGAGGATTTCTTAAATCAGGTAATACAACACTGTTAATAGGTGTTGAAGACGAAGAAGTAAATCAAGTGGTAGAACTTATAAAAAATATTTGTATAAGCAAAAAGGTTGAAACTGATGGAAAGGATCAGGTAACTGTAGGTGGAGCGAATTTATTTATAGTGGATATAGATCAATATATAAGGATATAGATTTGAGGGATATTTGTGGATTTTGAAAAAATAACAGGTCACAAAAGGCAAATAGAAATACTTAAAAGAGCTATAGATATGGAAAAAATAAATCATTTTTATCTATTCAAAGGAGAAAAAGGCACGGGCAAGACAGATGTAGCTCTTGCCTTTTCTAAAACTATTCTATGTAAGGCTGACAGTGGTAGACCATGTAATGATTGTAATTCATGTATTAGATTTAATACAGGGAATCATCCAGATTTTAAGATGCTTCAAGCCACCAAGGGATTTATAAGAAAAGAAGAAGTTGAAGATATGATAGATGATATCTCCATTCTGCCTTTTGAAGGTGGTAAAAAGATATATTTGATAGAAGACTTAGATGTAGTCAAGCCTGAAACACAAAATCTTTTGCTGAAGACCCTAGAAGAGCCTCCAAATTATGTAGTTATTATAATAGTTACTTCCAATGCAAATAAAATACTAGCTACCATACTGTCGAGATGTCAGAGTATCTCATTTTACAAGGAAGGTAATATTGAAGACTTATTTAATCTAGAAGATCTCCAAGAGATAAGAGAAAATACAATAGATATAATAGACAATTTAATAAAAGGAAACAAGATAAAAGCATTTACTTCAATGGATTTTTTCACGAAAAATAAAGATAAAATTGACGACATATTAGATATTATGCTTTATTGGTTTAGAGATTTAGCAATATACAAGGAAATAGGAGATAGTGAAATTATTTTAAATAAAGAAAATTTGGATAAACTGCAAGCACAATCCTCTCTAGATATTAAACAGATTTATGATATAATAGATAAAATAGAGGCAAGCAAAATAAACATAGCGAGAAATATTAATTTTAATTTATCTATAGAAACTATGCTTTTAAATATATAGGAGGAATTTGATGAAAACAGTAGTAGGAGTTAGATTTAAAAAAGCAGGGAAGATTTACTATTTCAACCCTGGTGAAATAGATGTACCATTCAATGATTTTGTAATAGTTGAAACCGCTAGGGGCGTTGAATTTGGGCATGTGGTACTTGGACCAAAGGAGATAAGTGAAGAAGAAGTAGTGGCACCACTTAAAGATGTATTAAGAGTAGCTACAGATGAAGATCTGGATATAAATAGAGAAAATAAGAAACAAGCAAAACAAGCAATGGAAACATGCAAACAAAAGATAGAAGAACACCAGTTGCTTATGAATTTAATAGATGTGGAGTATACATTTGATAGAAATAAAATAATATTTTATTTTACAGCAGATGGAAGAGTGGATTTTAGGGAACTTGTAAAAGACTTAGCTGCCATATTTAAGACGCGTATAGAGCTTAGACAAATAGGAGTTAGAGATGAGGCGAAAATGCTAGGTGGAATAGGTCCATGTGGAAAAGAAACCTGCTGCAAACAATTCTTGGGAGAATTTCAACCAGTATCTATAAAGATGGCAAAGGAGCAAAGCCTTTCACTAAATCCTACAAAGATATCGGGATTGTGTGGTAGACTTATGTGTTGCTTGAAGTATGAACAAGAAGTTTATGAAGAGCTATTAGCCAAGATGCCCCCTGTAGGCACTATAATAAAGACTGAAAAGGGATATGGAACGATAATTGATACCTATACATTGCTTGAAAAAGTTAAAGCAAAGGTAACATTAGAAGATAAAACAGAAGATATTATGACATTTTATCTAACCGAGATAGAGGACACTGGCAAGATAGATCCGACTTATCAAGTACCACATCATAGTTAATAGGATAAACATTTATACTAAATAATAATAAAGCTTTTATTATTCATCTAAATCTGTTAAAATGAAATTGTAATAAAGATAAATTAATGGGGGTGAGATAATGGCGTATAAAATTAGTGAAGAGTGTATAGCATGTGGCGCTTGCCAACCAGAATGTCCAGTAGACGCAATATCTGCAGGAGATATCTATGTAATAGATGCTGATACATGTATAGATTGCGGAGCTTGTGCAAATGTATGTCCAGTAGACGCACCACAACCAGAATAGTACTTAAAAAGAGGGCCCCTATATGGGCCTTTTTTTACATAGAGATATAGAAAGGAGGCTAATATGGAAAAGGGAACCTTATACATATGTGCTACACCTATTGGAAACTTAGAAGATATTACAATTAGAACAATTAGAATACTTGGTCAAGTGGACCTTATAGCTGCAGAAGATACCAGGCATACTATTAGACTTTTAAATCATTTAGATATAAAAAAACCACTAACTTCATATCACGAACACAATATAAGAGAAAAGGGAGTAGAATTAATAGAGAAACTAAATAAGGGTACAAACATAGCTCTTGTATCAGATGCAGGCATGCCAGGTATCTCAGACCCCGGTACAGACCTAATAAGCCAGGCCATCCAATCTAGTATACCTGTGGTAGCCTTGCCAGGGGCGACGGCCTCCATAACCGCCCTGGTGGTCTCAGGACTAAATACCGACAAATTTATATTTGAAGGGTTTTTATCTTCTAAAAAATCTCATAGAAAAGAAGAATTGGAAAAGATAAAGACATATAAAAAAACTACAATTATTTATGAATCACCCCATAGAATTTTAAATACTTTAAAAGATATTTCTGATATAATGGGGGACAGAAAACTCTCCATTTCAAGAGAACTCACCAAAAAATACGAAGAGACCTTTAGGGGTACGGCAATTGAAGCTTTAGAAAAATTTGGAGAAGGCAAAGTCAGAGGAGAATTTGTAATAGTCTTGGAAGCAAATTCACAAGAAGAAAAATCTGAAGAGATCGATATAAGACAAGCTCTAGATAGGTATATAAATCTTGGATACTCAAACAAACAAGCAGTAAAGATTGTATCTAGTGAATATAATATTCCCAAAAACCTAGTATATGCTGAAAGCCTAAAGGAGTGATTTTATCTATAATATACATAGCGGGCTAAAAGAAAAAGTAGAAGGATTAAATACATCAATACAAGATAATTACAAAGAGGTATTCTCTATAGATAGAAAAACTCTTAGAAAATTCATAGAAGATAATATAGGTAATATCTATAAAATGGAAAAATTATTAAAGGGTCAACTTGCAATATATGAAACAAAAGGTGGAATAGTTGGAGTAGATGGGTCTGTAAATAAAATGGGGGGTGCATATCCTCATTTTATAGAAGTATTTCAGGGACTTGCAAAGTCAACTTGCAAAGACAGTGAAGCCATATTTTTATCAGATATATATACTCCCATTATAGATGATAAAAAGACAAAGACATTAGAAGAAAATAAAGACGACAAAGGTGATAAAGAAGAGAGAACCAGGCTACTTGCCAATATAGAAGTAGAAGTCGCATTAGAAAGTGCAAGAGTACATAAACCCTATGCAATATTAATGGATGGCAATCTTATAAGATACTATATCTACTCATATGATTTATGGATACAACTTCGTCAAGAATGTGAAAGAAATAACATACTCCTAGTAGGAGTGATTGAAGACATCAAGACTTCTATAATAGGAGACAAACTGGGACAGCTAAATAAAAAAACACTGGCAAAGGCATATGATAGAGAAATTTTATTTGGCCAGTTAGAATACGGTGAAATGATAGTTATAGATGATGAAGTAAATAGCAAGCACAAAGCAGGATATTCATCTGTATTTATGAGATCATCCCTATCACCGTCTGTAATAGGAATGGATATCATAGACACGCAAAAAGAACATCTAGAAGAGATGGCCAACCTAGTATTCACACTAACACCAGAAAACAGCAGAGGAGTCCCACTATGGCTAGATCTAGTAGACCGTGAAGTAAAAATCTCAGACGCATTAATGAAGGGGCTAATCGAAAAATATATGGACAAGGCGATTTACGAGAGGTTTTTCGTATCGGAGAGAAGCAAGAGGAATTAGGGGGGGATAGGATGAAGATAGTTGGTATTACTAGCCAGCAAGAGGTCTATATTGGGTCTAAGACTCGAAATTTTAGAATAAATGAATTTTTAATACTTGAAGACCCCTATCAGGGGGATCTTATAGGGGAAGTGGTTGAGGCCCAGACATTTAACAGATATATCCCCTTAAATGTATCAGGGGATTTTGTAGATAATTCAGTGATTGAATCATTGAAATCACTTGGATACAATATCGACGAAGAAACCATATATATATCAAAGGTAAGGTTGTTAAACGAAGCCCTATATCCTGTTGAAACAGGTTCAGATGCTAGAGTTCCTGAATTCATCGAAGTAAAGGATTTAATGATAAGGACCACCGTAGAGGAAGGCCTTACGCTTGGAGTTATTAGGAATACAGATGATATGGCAATTGGAATGGATGACGAGTACAAGGACCTTTTCTATACATTTGGAGAAAGTGGACTTGAACCGCAAAGGGAAATTCCATATATAATGGATGTAAAGTCAATGCATCACTACCCACATATAGGAGTATTCGGAGGGTCTGGTTCAGGCAAATCATTTGGACTCAGAGTGGTATTGGAAGAAATAATGAAAAAGAATATACCCACAATAGTACTTGATCCACACTTTGAAATGGATTTCACCGAAAAAGCAGAGTATTTAGAGGAAGTGGAGTTTGACTTTGCAGATAAATTTAAATGTCTACAGGTGGGCTATCATGTAGGGGTTAAATTTGAAGATCTAAATGCCCAGGATCTTAAAAACCTCCTAGATGCAGCG
This sequence comes from uncultured Tissierellaceae bacterium, assembly GCA_964428475.1. Lineage (GTDB taxonomy): Bacteria > Bacillota > Clostridia > Tissierellales > Tissierellaceae > JARICQ01. The sequence continues at coordinate 22,491 of CAYRYO010000014.1, read as the reverse complement.
TCGAATTTAACAGATGCAATGAACAATGTAGTCGATGTACTCTTTAAGAGAAGAAGTTCTTTTCATAGTTTTTACAACAAACTTAGTATGCTTACAGAAGCTCAAGAAGAAGGTTCTTTAGATAGGATAAATACCAAAATAAATGAAGCAAGCAATATTGATGAGAGAAAAGCTTGGGAAGATAGAAAAGAAATATATATATCATATGACAAGACATGCCCTTATAATTCAGTTAAGGGAATAATGTGGAGACTTAAAAGACTGGACAATGAAGGAATATTTTCAAAAGATATTAGAGAAATAGAAGAAGGACTTCAAAATGGAAAATTAATAGTAGTGCAGGGAAATACAAGAATGTTACAAGTATTTAGCACCTACTTACTTAACAATCTATATCATAAAAGAAGGGAATACAAAGATGCCCAGTATAGAAAAACTACAGCAGATTATTTCCCTCCCTTTATAGTAGTTACTGATGAAGCACATAACTTTGCGCCAAAAGGCTACAATTCACCTTCAAAGTCAATTTTAAAAGAAATTTCTCAAGAAGGTAGAAAGTATGGAGCATTTCTAATACTTGCAACTCAAAGACCTACTCTACTAGATGAGACCATAACTGCACAGTTAAACACTAAGTTTATATTTAGAACAGTAAGGGCATCAGATATACAGACAATAAAAGAGGAAACAGATTTGACCTTTGAAGAAACAAAAAGGCTTCCATATCTAAGAACAGGAGATGTATTTATATCTTCTGCATCTATGGGGAGGACAATATTTGGAAGAATAAGAGCAGCATTTAGCGGAAGTCCTCACAGTGAGAATCCATTTGATGAACTTAAAAACAAGATAAAAGAGAGCGAAGAAGAGTGGGTAGAATTATTAAAGGACAAATTCCCAATAGACAATACCCAATTTCTAGATATAATCAGTGAAATTGAAAGAGAAGAAAATATAAAGATCACAATAAATGAATTGGAAAATAAATTAAGAAAACTAGAAACAAGTGGGTATTTAAGTAAAAAAGATACCATATTTGGTTATAGATACAGTATTTCACAGTAAATATAATTAACGCTAAAAAGACTCCCTAGGGAGTCTTTTTAATCTAATATATATACTTTTACCTTTTTTCTTCCAAAGTTTTTCACATCTGTTGCCGAATGGAAGAAAAGATCGATTTTTTCACCTTTTATAGCCCCACCTGTATCTTCTGCTACTGCAAATCCGTAATCGCTAGCTCCATTTAAACCTTCAATATACAGTTTAGTTCCTAGTGGTATAACTCGTGGATCAACTGCTACTACACCAGGTCTAGCTTGTGTACCTGAAGCAGTAATACCGTAGTATTTGTCTCCGGGATTTTTACCACAACTTTCAAAAGATAAGTCATATGCTGTAGCACTCATCACCATAGCCTTTTTATAATTAGTATCACCCCTAGATGTCAATACTATATCTTTTGTACCCCTCTCAACTACATTATTAATGGGTTCAGATACTATTCTTTCTTCTAACACTTCTTTTTTTATAAGCTCTCCATTTATAAACTTACTCATAGTCTCTACTTCTTTTAGTCCTTCTTTTCCATTTTGAATAGTTTTAGTGACTCCAAGATCTATTTTTGGATTTTTTCGAGTTACATTTTCAAAAGGAATACTTTCTTCAGTGATTTCTATCACTTCTTCTACAGTAAAGACCTTTATCTCATCCCCAGAAGAAATTTCCTCTTTTAATCCAGGTACAGTATAGTCTCTTTCATTTATAACAATACCTGCATCACTTAACACTTCTTCAACAGTATTGTATATTGAAACTACATCGTGTTCTACATCTGATGCTAAAACAGTATAGGATTTAGCACTCTTTATTATTATAAGCATGTCATTTTCAAGTTGCTTGTCTAAGGAAACATTTATATACCCCTCTTCACTTATTGGAATTTCTTGCTCTTGTAAAAATTCCTCTACTGTGTTTGCTTTTGAAACTATCTCCTCTACATTTTGATCTAAATGTAGAGTTATGTTTATTTTATCTTCATGCATATAAAATCCCAATGATAGTGTTATCACTATAGCGACAATTGCTAGAATTTTATATTTCAAAGCATTGCTTAAATTGTTGATTTCCATCTTTTACCTCCTATAATTTAACTATTCTTGTATCTTAATCAAAAATATTCTGTTTGTCAAATTTTGCGTAAAATATACAGAATGTTCAGTAAAAGGCTACTCTTGCCTGAATTACATAATTATAGACTATTCCATTTTAAGGTAAAATATTCATAATATATAAACTTTAATCAATATATTTTTCAATGAACAGTCTTAATCGTTGAAAACACAAGAAAGGTTAATTTTAATATATGCTTAAAATTCATCATATGTACATAAATAAGATTTATATTGTAAAAGATAGTAGATAATGATAAAATTTACTTGACATTAAGTTTTAGCAACAATTAAAGATATGCTTCGTCTCTAGATTGAGATGAGGTTTTTTTATATAGGAGGAGGAGAACATATGAAAAAGTATTACTTAACTACACCTATTTACTATCCATCTGACAACTTGCATATAGGACATACCTATACTACCGTAGCTGCAGATGCCCTAAAGAAATTTAAAAAAATACAGGGATATGATGTTTATTTTGTTACGGGTTCAGATGAACATGGACAGAAAATAGAAGAAAAAGCAAGAGAAAATGGAGTTACTCCAAAAGAATATGTAGATAAGATAGTAAAGAGTATCAAAGAACTTTGGAAAACTTTAGATATAGACTATGATGAATTTGTAAGGACTACAGATGAATATCATCAAGAAGCAGTCAAGAAAATATTTAAAGACCTATATGACAAGGGAGAAATATATAAATCAAACTACAAGGGGCATTACTGTACGCCATGTGAAAGTTTTTGGGCAGAATCTCAACTTCAAGATGGAAATTGTCCCGATTGTGGAAGACCGGTACATTTAGCAGAAGAAGAAGCTTATTTCTTTAAACTTTCAAAGTATACAGACAAACTATTGAAACTCTATGAAGAAAATCCAGACTTTATACAGCCAGAATCCAGAAAAAATGAAATGGTAAACAACTTTTTAAAAGAGGGACTCGATGACCTATGCGTATCTCGTACTAGTTTTGATTGGGGTATAAAGGTTGACTTTGACCCAGAACATGTAGTCTATGTATGGATAGATGCCTTATCGTGCTATATTACAGGACTTGGCTATGGTACAGATGGACCTAAGATGAAAGAGTTTTGGCCTGCAGATGTTCATCTAGTAGGAAAAGAAATAGTTAGGTTTCACACCATTATATGGCCAGCCCTCTTAATGGCAATGGAACTACCTCTTCCCAAAAAGGTATTTGGACATGGATGGATATTATTTGAAGATGATAAGATGTCTAAATCAAAGGGCAATGTAATATATCCAGAACCTATTATCGAATTATACGGAGTAGATGCATTTAAATATTTCTTGTTACGAGAATTTTCCTTTGGTCAAGATGGATCTTTTACAAGAGAAAAATTTCTTCAAAGATTGAATTCAGATTTAGCAAATGATCTTGGCAACCTAGTAAATAGAACTATAACTATGATTGAAAAATACAATGATGGAATAATCCCAATGAAAAATGGACAATGTGAATTTGATAAGTCTCTTGTAGAAATGGGCATAAGTGTAGCTGAAAAAGTAGAAGGTCAAATGGAAAAACTCAGTTTTTCAAATGCACTTGAAGAGATATGGAAGCTCATTAGAAGGACAAATAAATATATAGATGAAACCAGTCCTTGGGTATTGGCCAAAGAAGATAAAAAACAAGTGCTAGATACAGTTCTATCAAATCTCTCTGAAAGTCTTAGAATTATATCTATACTTATAAATCCATTTATGGAAAAGACCTCTCTTGAAATAAATAGGCAAATGGGATTAGGTGGACATATAATATGGGATGATGCAAAGGTGTGGAATAAGATTGCAGAGGGAACAAAGGTAGCAAATGCAGAGGCAATATTCCCAAGACTTGAAATAGGAAAAGAACTTGAAAAATTAGATAAGGCAAATCAAGCATTAATAGATAAGAGAAATACAGGAAAGAAGCCAATAAAGATAGAAGAAAAGATAGAAGAAAAAGAAGAAATAATCACATTAGATGATTTTGATAAGATAAAATTAAAAACAGCAGAGGTGATTTCCTGCCAAGACCATCCAAAAGCAGATAGACTATATATACTCAAATTGAAACTAGATGAAGAGGAAAGACAAGTAGTATCTGGAATAAAGGATTTTTACAAACCAGAGGATTTAGTAGGCAAAAAAGTAGTAGTAATCACAAATCTAAAGCCAGTAAAATTAAGAGGAGTAAAATCTGAGGGCATGGTACTAGCAGCAGAAGATAAAGACGGCAAACTAAGCCTGGTATCAACCCTAGAAGACATAAAATCAGGAGCGAATATATCGTAGGGCTTTGCCCAAAGGGCACAGGCCAACAGGAGGTATTTATGATTATAGATAGTCATGCCCATCTTGATGACAAGCGGTTTAATCAAGATAGGGAGATGATAATTAAAAATTTAAAGAATAATGGAATAGAACTTGTAGTAAATGTAGGTGCAGATTTAAAATCTAGCAAATCTTCAGTAGAACTTGCCAATAAATATGAAAATATATATGCAGTAGTAGGTATTCATCCTCATTCTGCCACTCAATTAAATAGAGGAGCCATGGAAAGCTTAAAAGAACTTTCAAAGGATGAAAAGGTTGTAGCCATAGGTGAAATAGGACTTGATTTTTACTATGACAATTCCCCAAGAGATGTTCAAAGAGCTGCATTTAGAGCTCAAATAGAACTTGCAAGACAACTAGAACTGCCCATAGTAATACATTCAAGAGATGCAGATCAGGAGACATTTGATATTTTGCAAGAAGCACAAGATGGGAATTTAAAAATCTTACTTCACTGTTATTCAGGAAGTGTAGAACTTGCAGAAGAATATTTAAAACTAGGATCTTACCTATCCCTAGCAGGGCCTGTAACATTTAAAAATTCAAGAATACCAAAAGAAGTAGCAAAGATGATACCACTTGACAGACTGCTAATAGAAACAGACAGCCCCTATCTAACTCCAGAACCATACAGAGGAAAAAGAAATGAGCCAATGTTCACCAAATACACAGCACAAGCAATAGCAGATATAAAGGGAATATCATTAGAAAAAATAGCAAGTGCAACAAGGGAAAATACTAAGATATTTTTTAATATTCCTTAAGGAATATTAAAAAATATCTAATTGTGAATTAACCTTGGTAAGGAGATTAATTCTACATTGTTTAATTTACAATTTAAAATTTTGTGCAGAGGGGAAGAGGAGGAAAAATATGATAAAAGAAGTTATAGTAGTAGAAGGTAGGGATGATATCACTGCTGTTAAGAGGGCTTTAGACGCCCAGGTCATTGCTACTGGAGGTTTTGGTTACAATCAAAAGCTTGTAAAGACCATAAAGAATATAGCACAGAGAAATGGCATTATTATATTAACTGATCCTGATTTTGCAGGTGAGC
>CAYRYO010000014.1:14978-16819 GCA_964428475.1 uncultured Tissierellaceae bacterium | reverse complement strand
ATAGCACAGAGAAATGGCATTATTATATTAACTGATCCTGATTTTGCAGGTGAGCAGATAAGAAAGGATTTAGCCAGACAAATTCCAAATTGCAAACATGCATTTCTTCCTCAAGGCAAGGCAATTAAAAAAGATAATATAGGAATAGAAAATGCAAGACCAGAAGATATAATAGAAGCTATAGAAAAGGCTAGACCAGAAGATATAAATAGAAAAACTGTCTTTACAAAAGACCAACTATTGGAACTTGGGCTTATAGGTGGAAATGATTCAAGAGAGAAAAGAGAAAGACTAGGATCTATAATAGGCATTGGCTATTCAAATGGAAAACAGCTTTTAAATAGATTAAACAACTTTGGAATATCAAGAGATGAATTTCAAAAGGCAATTGAAAGGATTGAAAAGGAAGATGCAAGATAAAAGGTTATATTCTCCTTCATATATAAAAGAGATATTATCATTACATGGATTTAAGTTTTCAAAGAGCTTGGGACAAAACTTTCTAATAGATGGAAATATTGTAAGGAAAATAGTAGAAAAGGCTAATATAACAAGTGATGATTGTGTGCTTGAGATTGGGCCAGGAATAGGAACTCTAACAGAAGAACTTGCTCTAAATGCAAAAAAGGTAGTAGCAGTAGAAATAGATAGAAAACTCATACCAATACTAGATGAAACCGTTGGCAAATATAAAAATGTTGAAGTAATTCATAGTGATATATTGAAAATTGACATAGAAAGGTTAATAGATGAAAAGTTACAAGGTGGGCCAATCAAAGTAGTCGCAAATCTTCCTTATTATGTAACCACTCCTATAATAGGAAAATTGATAGAAGATAGACTAAATATAGAGGCTATAGTAGTAATGGTGCAAAAAGAAGTTGCAGATAGAATGGTTGCAGGTCCTGGAAGCAAGACCTATGGTTCCTTGTCAGTTCTTATAGATTATTATAGCGATCCAGAAATAGTTTTAAGTGCTCCCAAAACTGTATTTATGCCCCCACCAAAGATAGATTCATCAGTTATAAAGCTAAATATAAGAAAAGACTTAGCAGATATAGATAGGGAAAAACTATTTAAAGTAGTAAGGGCCAGTTTTTCAAAGAGAAGAAAGACAATATTAAATGCAATCTCTAGCTATGGATTCGATATAGAAAAAGCTGTGATAAAAAATTGCCTTGATGACTGTGGTATCAGCCATAGTGAAAGAGCAGAAAACTTATCTACACAAGAATTTATAAAGATAAGTAAATGTTTACCCTCTTTAAACATATAATGAAATATAGTGTTTAAAAGGGGGTATTTTTATGACGTATAAAAGAAAATTTGTTATACTAAAGAAGGAGTATCAAATCAAAAGTGGAAATATTAAAGGACATTGCAAACTAGAGATGAAGGGCATTAGGGGTTTAGTCACATTAAACATTGAAAATGCAGAAGGAGAAAACACCTACAATGTATCCTTGCTTGCAAATGATAACAACAATAGTATTTGGAATCTAGGCAAGGTGTTTACAGATGATACAGGCAAAGGAAAAGGACAATACTCATTTATTCAAAGAGAACTAGAAACAAAAAAATTTCCACTAAGTAGATTATCTGCTATAATTGTATTAAAAGGTGATGAAGTTGTTTTAGGAGGCTATATAGATAATGATGACAGTTCAATAGATAGTTACATAAGAAAAACAGTGTCTAAGCTAGAGACAAACATCACTCAAAATCAAATAAAGGCTGATCAAGTGCAAATAGAAGAATTACCAATATCATCAGAAGAATTCCAAGTGGTAGAGGAAGAATGTGGGGTAGAAGAAACAGAAGAATCAGTAACAGAAGAAGAA
>CAYRYO010000014.1:0-14878 GCA_964428475.1 uncultured Tissierellaceae bacterium | reverse complement strand
GGTAGAGGAAGAATGTGGGGTAGAAGAAACAGAAGAATCAGTAACAGAAGAAGAATCAGTAATAGAAGAAGAATCAGTAACAGAAGAAGAAGCAGAATTAGAAGATAAAAAAGCAGCAGAAGAAGAAATTGAAAGCCGTCAATCTCAAAATTTAGAACATATAAAAGAGATAAATAGAAAAAATCAAACCACTATGTATGTATTGAATATCTTAAGGTTTTTCCCTTATATTGAGCCATTTGAGTATAATCTAAAGGGATTTAACTGGTGGATAGTTGAAATGGATAAGGAAAATGAATATAAATCATTTCTTCCATATTTTTCATATATAATAGGCGGCAATAAAAAAGGTATTTATAATGACCATGTTACTTGCAATGATCTTATTGAAAAATACAAACATTATCTATTTGGCTTATATAATGAAAATGAAGAGATAAAATACTATGTATATGGAGTGCCTGGTAAATTCTTACAATCAGAACATCCGAGTGGAGGAATAGGTGGATTTAATACTTGGTACAAGGGAAAAGATGAAAGTGGATATTGGATAGTATATATAGATCCTATGACAGGAAAGCCTGTACATTCACAAGTACAGATGATACCAGTAGAATAATAGGAGGTGTTTATGGATACTAAAGAGAAGGTAAACTGCAATTCACACAGTGTAGAAAATGAAACTATGAAAATGATAGCAGGTGAACTTTCAGCAGAAGATAATTTATTGCCATTAACTAAGATGTTTAAGGGACTAGGAGATCAAACTAGATTGAAGATAATATACGTCTTATCCAAATCATCTCTTTGTGTATGTGATATATCCAATCTACTTCAGATAAGTCAATCTGCAATATCACATCAATTAAGAGTTCTTAGAGACCTTAAATTAGTTAAATTTGAAAAGCGAGGTAAACTAGTTATTTATTCACTAGATGATGACCATGTAATAGAATTATTTAATCACGGTCTAAACCATGTAAAACACAGATAATGCTTAAAAGCTATTATCTGTGTTTTTATTGCATCTAGAACACACAATATCAGCAGACTCGGCAATTTTAGCAAGCACAGTAATTCGCCTTTGCCTATCGAGCAAAAAGGCCTTTTTTTCTGATGCATGCGTATCATAGCTAAAGTATATTGGAGGTAGATTATTTAAAGACATTGATTTAATATCGTGAATACATCCTTCATCCATACATTTATCGTATATAAGCTTTACTTCTTGAAATATCTCATCGACAAGTAACTCCATATAATTTTTTACCATAGAAATCGACCTCATTTATTTTGATTAATTTTATTATATCATATTTCAGTATAAATTATTGATTATTTACCTGTCTAGTGGGTAAAATATATAAAACAAGCAATATAATTAAGGGAGGTTAGTAAATGGTTGATATAAAAGTTTATACTAGCAACACATGTCCCTACTGTGTTTCGGCTAAGGAATATTTAAAAGAAAAGGGTGTAAAGTATACTGAAAAGAATGTGCAAACAGACAAAGAAGCAAGAAAAGAACTTATGGCTATGGGACATATGGGAGTTCCGGTTTTAGTGATAAATGGTGAAGAAATAGTTGGATTTGACAAAGACAAGATAGATGGACTTTTAAATAAATAAAATAAAAAATGGATGAAATCACATCCATTTTTTATTTTTATTTATCTAAATATTTATTTTTCATTTAATGCATTCATTAATTTTTCTAAATCTAGACCGTGAACCATGGCAGCTTCTTCTAAGCTTTCCATTTGGCTAGAAGGACAACCAACACAACCCATTCCAAAACTCATAAGAGTTTCAACAGCTTCTGGTTTCTTCCTTATCAATTCACCAATTAACATGTCTTTAGTGACTTCCATTCTAAAACCTCCTTATTTAATTCTTAATAATATATTAGCATATCTTTAGCTTAGTTGCTACTATAATTTTTATTTTAACATAAAAATATATTATAAGGAAATAATGAAGGAGAAAGCTTAAAAAACTGTTTACAAATACCCTCATAGGGTATATACTATAATAGAAAGAGAAATTAGGAGGGATACAATGAAAATTAATTTAACTGATAGTGCAAAATCTGAATTAAAAAGTGTTAAAGAAGGAAAAGAAGATAATAAACCACTTAGAATTTATATTGCAGGCTATGGTTGAGGTGGCCCATCATTTGGTTTAGCTCTGGATGAGCTAAAAGATGACGATAAAACTATGGATGTCGATGGATTTGAATTTGTATATGGAAAAGAATTAGAAGAAGCATTTGAAAGCTTTACAGTAGACTATACTGATAGTGGATTTAGAAAAGGCTTTACAGTATTATCAAATAGAGGTTCAGGAAGCTGCGAATAAAATTAAAAATAAAAAAAAGATAGGATATCCTATCTTTTTTTTTGAAGAAATATACAAATATGTGATATACTATCGAATAAAGGTATAAATTCACTAAAGGAAGTGATAAAAATGGATTCAGGGCCTTTGCCCAGTTGTAAGTTAAATAGTATAAAAATATTAATAGAAGAACCATTTTTATCACATAACTTGGTTCTTCTATAGGGAGGGACGGCAGTGGATGAAAGACAATTTTTAGAATTAATCGAACAAAAAAAGTATATCAAGATAAAACAAGAATTATCAGAAATGAATGAAGTAGATATAGCAGAACTACTAGATCCATTAGATACGCATATGACACTACTTATCTTTAGAATGTTGCCTAAAGACATAGCAGTAGAGGTTTTTTCTCATTTTTCCAAAGATCAGCAACTTAGATTTATAAATTTAATTACTGACAAAGAACTTGAAGAGATAATAGATGAATTGTTTTTTGACGATATGATAGATTTAATGGAAGAAATGCCTGCAAACATAGTAAATAAAATACTCATAGCCGCAAAAGAAGATGAGAGGAAACTCATAAATCAATTTTTAAAATACCCAGCGGACTCTGGTGGCAGTATAATGACTATAGAATATGTAGATCTAAGAAAGAGCATGACAGTAAAAGAAGCTCTTAGCCACATCAAGGATACCGGTCTGAAAAAGGAAACAGTATATACTTGTTATGTAACTGATAAAAAAAGAACACTAGAGGGATTTGTATCGCTTAGGACTTTGGTTACATCAGAAGCAGAAGAGATGATAAGAGATATAATGGAAGATGAAGTCATACATGTACACACACATGATGATCAAGAAACCATAGCCGATATGTTTAGAAAATATGGATTTGTAGCAATACCTGTAGTAGACAATGAAGAAAGACTCACAGGAATAATAACAGTTGACGATATAATGGAAGTAATGGAACAAGAGGCCACAGAAGACTTTCAAATAATGGCAGCTATGTCACCATCAGAAGATGAATATCTAAATACCAAAGTATGGACACTTGCAAAACATAGATTTCCTTGGCTTTTAATACTTATGATTACAGCTACAGTTACTGCCAGAATAATGGGTAGATTTGAAGATGTACTTGCATCAGTAGTAGTACTCTCTACATTTGTACCCATGCTAATGGATACAGGAGGAAACTCAGGAAACCAATCATCTACTCTTGTCATTCGTGGATTGGCAACAGGAGAAATAGAAACTTCAGATTGGGCAAAGGTCATTTGGAAAGAGCTTAGAATAAGCATGATGGTAGGAGTATCACTTTCCTTTGTTAACTTTTTAAGACTTCTTTACTTTGAAAAAATAGATTTTACAATAGCATTAACCGTTTCTCTAACCCTTATAGTTACTGTTATAGCTTCAAAAGTAGTAGGAGGAACTTTACCCTTGATAGCAAAAAAAATGAAACTAGACCCAGCAATAATGGCAGGACCTCTAATCACAACAATAGTAGATGCACTGAGCTTGATTGTATACTTTAGCATAGCAAGTGCACTTCTTGGAATATAAACAATTAAATATTATAAATAAAAAATAGCAGAGTATGATTTCATATCCTGCTATTTTTATATCTTAAATTCAAAGTTTAGGGAGCATATCTGTGGCCACTATAAATGTCATATTTCTTTATTTCTCGAATATTAATATTTAGGGGGTGAAATCTTGATAAATATTATTTGGGCTGGTCTAATAATTATTGGTTTTGCAGTTGGTGCCCTAAATGGCAGGCTTGATTTAGTAACAGGAGCCGCCATAGATAGTGCCAAGGCAGCAGTAGAACTTTCCTTTGGGCTTATTGGGGTAATGGGTCTATGGCTTGGAATAATGAAAATAGGAGAGGACTCAGGGCTTATAGGGTCTTTGGCAAGATTACTTAGACCAGCCATGAAATTGTTATTTCCTGACATAGCTCCAGAACACCCTGCTATGGGGGCTATGATAATGAATATATCGGCTAATATACTTGGACTTGGCAATGCAGCAACTCCCTTTGGATTAAAGGCAATGCAAGAACTTCAAACATTAAATGCAAAAAAAGATACAGCTACAAACGCAATGGTGACCTTTCTTGCAATCAATACATCTTCAGTAACCTTGATACCTAGTTCTACAATAGCCATACTATCATCTGCAGGGTCAAATAATCCCACAGCAATAATAGGCCCTACGATAATAGCTACAACAGTATCTACTCTAGTGGCAATAATAGTATCTCGTACACTTCAAAATTCAAAAAAATATAGATAATAGAAAAGAGGAGGTATTAATATGTTTTTTAAGATAATGTCCCTATTATCACAGTTGTCTATTCCATTTATGATTGTAGGGATAATATCCTATGGAATGGCTAAAAAAATAAATGTATATGAGAGTTTTATTGAAGGTGCAAAGGGTGGATTTTCCACAGCAATCAAGATAATTCCTTCGTTTATTGCCATGCTAGTAGCCATAGGAGTCTTTAGAGAATCAGGAGCTATGGATATACTTATAAATATATTGAAACCAATCACAAACATACTATATATACCCGGAGAACTCCTTCCCATGATGCTTATGAGACCACTTTCTGGGAGTGGGGCTCAGGGGATAATGAGTGAACTTGCAGTAAATTTTGGAGGGGATGATTTTATAACAAAAACTGCTGCTGTAATGATGGGTTCAAGTGAAACTACATTCTATGTACTTGCAATATACTTTGGATCAATAAATATAAAAAAACAAAGACATGCACTATCAACTGGACTTACAGCTGATATTGCAGGTCTTTTAGCAGCAATCCTAGTGAGTAGGATATTCTTTTCCCTTATATAGTGTATTTATCTAAGTCCTTGCTAAAGTTTTGACTTATCTTTTTAAACTCTTGAATGTTTTCTGTCATCTTTCTTATTTCCTCTGCATAGGTCTGTACATTTGCAGATACCTCTTGTGAAGATGCAGAGTTTTCCTCAGCTATTGCCGCAAGTGACTCTATTATTTGAGTGAGATCATTTATAGTATTTGTCTCATGAGTAAGTTCGCCTGTTAGATTTACTATTAAATCTGAAACTGCAGAAATAGATACAATAGAAGATCTATTTTCTATAGCTACATTTTCTAATTTACTATTTTCATCTTTAAGAACAAGATACTGATCATTTACATCTCCCACAAATTCAGCTATAGATTCAATAAAACTCTGTAGATTGTCATTGATAGTTTTAACAGCCACCTTTGAGCCTTCTGCCAAATGTCTAATTTCTGTAGCTACCACAGTAAATCCACGACCAGCTTCTCCAGCCCTAGAAGCTTCTATACTTGCATTTAAAGCTAAAAGATTTGTCTGATCTGCTATTGACTCTACGGTTTGTACAATAGACTTAACCTCATCCAATCTACTTTTAAGATCCTCGCCCTTATCTTGAACCTTTGAAAATTCACCAAGTACACTATTTAAACTTAAAGCAGTGTCTTTCAAGTCCTCAAATCCCTTGTTAATTTGGGTTACTGCATTTTCAAGATCCTCCTTGCCCTTCATTTCTCTATCCACGACATTGTTAAGAGAATCTACAGAGCTATGAAGCTTATAAGCTGCATTTTCAGTTTCCTCGGCTTGACTTATAGCACCACTAGCCACTTGATTTACTACATCTTCTATTTCTGTCGAAGTAGAAGACATATTAGAAGATATGGTTCCAAATTTATTGGTAAATTCATTTAATTCATCAGTGGTTCCTTTAAATCCAACAAAGTCCTTTTTTATCTCGGTTTTTATAAGGTTTATCTTGGTATTTAATTCTTCTAAAAAATCACCGGTTTTCATACCTTCTTCAAGGGACAAGTCTTTGCTTATCACAGAATCAAGTGACCTTTTTAAATTTACAACTGGCTTAAATAAGAGTTTAGATACAAGTAGTGGTATTATAGCCGAAAGCACAAGTACTATAGGAATATATATGGTCTTGTCCAAGAAATTTGGCAATAGAGCACCAGGTATACCCACTAACAATAAAGTCGATACTGCTATCTTTGCCTCCATCTTCTTTATAAAGCCAAAAGACAACAATCTATTTACAGTATATTTTCTTTCTATATAGATTTCTTCAGGAAAAACTATAGATATTTTTGTAAAGTCATCAGTCTTTTCTAATACATCTACCTTTATATCTTCTTTGAAATGCTTTGCAGCTCCGCTTAACATTCCGTGGAAATACGCGAACATTCCTCTAGAAGAGGAATAAGTCATATGAGCTGTATATTTATCTACAGCTTCTATTCCCAAAATTGGAGGATTAGCACCAGCTATCCTTTGGGTAACTACCACATGAATATCAAACATGGCATTTAAAAATGAATATAGATTTTTATATTTAAAAAATCCCGGATATATCTTTGAATATGTATTTACATTGTCAATACCCATATCCATCCAAATATCATCTGCATCTTTTCCAAGTTTACTTGAAATACTCGTGATTATGCCTCTTGCATCCCTATCATCTATATTTTCAGTGGGTGTAAAGATCCTTCTACTATTTATATTATTTGCTTGTAAAGCTTCATCGGTGATGTCATCACCATACAATCTTCGACATGTTTGAACCCATGCTGAAACTATTGTACCTTTCAATTTTAAAACCCCCTTTATTCCATTATCTATTATTATATCCATAAAGATGAAAAAACACAATAAAGATTGATGAAAAAAGACATTACATAATATAAAATGACAGTTTTGTCCAGCAATTTATTGTTAAAATAAATTAATAAAAAAAAACTCAATAATAATTGACAAAAATAAAATTTAATAGTATAATAATTTATTTACTTGACAACAATATGAATGCGTGGTAAAATATAGTTATGTGGAACATCTTTGCCCTTCGTGAGAAGGAACATATAATGGAAGGTGGTTTCTTTATTGGAAAAAAATACTTTGCTCAGAATTCGTAAAGATATCGAAGGTCATATCGGCAGTAATGTTAGACTTAGGGCTAATAAAGGAAGAAAAAGAATTGTAGTAAGAGAAGGGGTACTTGAAGCAGCATATCCAAATTTATTTGTTGTCAACATACAAAATGACTTTGATAACGCTAGAAAGGTTTCTTACACTTACACAGACGTACTCACTAAGACAGTTGAAGTAACAGTGTTTACTGAATCTCAAGAAAAAATATCTTAAATAAAAAATCAGCTGTATTTATCAGGCTTATGCCGATAAATGCAGCTGATTTTTTTTTATTATTCATTAATATGTAATTTTATGCATATATATTTTTATAGGATAAGAATGGGAGGAGAATTATATGTCTATAGAATTAAATAAAGATATTTTGAAAATTGAAGAGATGAGAGGTAGAGAAGAAACACAACTATTGGTAGAAACAGAGGTATATCTAGCACAATCAAAGCCAGCAATTGGTAAATTGCTTTGGGTAGATGGAAATGTAGATATACTGAGCACAAAAGTGATAAGAGATAGAGTGATAGTTTCAGGTGTAGTAAAATTCAAAATAGTTTATATGGGCGAAGAGGAAGAAGGTATTTACACAATTGACTCCAATGCGGATTTTAAAGAAGAAATAGAAATACCAAACATTACA
Organism: uncultured Tissierellaceae bacterium; assembly: GCA_964428475.1. Taxonomy (GTDB): domain Bacteria; phylum Bacillota; class Clostridia; order Tissierellales; family Tissierellaceae; genus JARICQ01. The sequence continues at coordinate 6,896 of CAYRYO010000014.1, read as the reverse complement.
GAGGAAATGTCGGCATTTATTGTTTCCAATATCGAATACATTGAAGATGAAATTCTAGATGAGAAGAAAGTTCTCTTAAAAGCTTTGCTAAGCTTAAATACAAAAATTGAAGAAATGAACAGTGTAGAGATAATTACGGGAATGTCTGAGAAGGAACATCTACAAACTCAAAAAGAAAAAATAAGATACAAAGAAGTGCAGGGTAGGGAAGTATCCTATGTATTTGTAAAGGACTCTATAGAAATAGATGAGGATAGCCCTGAAATAGAGGAAATATTAAAGATATCTATTTCATCCAATGAAGAAGAAGCCACAGTAGTTGAAGATAGGATTATATTATCGGGATTAGCCACACCTAGAATAATATACTATGGTGAAGATAGAATATCTACTATAGAAAAAGAAATACACTTCAATCATTTTATAGAGATGCCAGGGGCAATTACAGATTCTGCCAGCCAGATAAATATGGAAGTAATAGAAGGAACATGGGATCTGGTAGAAAATGAAGAAGGTCAATTAAAAGTAATAGATATAGAAATAAAATTAAGAATATCAGCAAATGCATTTTTAGAGAATGAAAAGGAACTCATAGTGGATGCATATTCTACAAATGAAAAACTAGATATTCAAAGAGAAACTATAAGCCTAATTGAAGAGATAGCTACATTTGATCACAGGGAAAAGATATTTAAAGAGCTGCAAGAGTACAATATAAAGGAAATATATGATATAACAGGATATCCAACAGTAGTAGACAAGAGAACAGAAATGGGTCAAATACAAATAGAGGGATTATTAGGAGTTCAAATAATTTATCTAGAAGATGAAAGCATGGAAATAAAAACATTAAAAGATGAAATACCTTATTCATATTCAATAGGATTAGAAGGAAGAGACCCAGATCTACTAATAGATGTAGATTTATCCATAGAATCCATCAAATCTGATTCACTTAAAGATCCTACAAATTTAGAAGCAGTAATAAAACACAAGGTAGATTTAAGTAGAAACAGGCTTCTCTCACTAGTAAAAGGAATAGAAGAAACAGGAGATATAATAGATAAAAGAGAAGGACCAAGTATTACAATATATATAGTACAAACAGGAGATCTTCTTTGGGATATTGCCAAGAGGTACAATACTACCATGGAAGAAATACTAGAAGCAAATGAAAATATAAATAGTGACAATATAATGCCAGGCGAAAAGATAATTATAGAAAAGAAAGTTGAAATTGCATTTTAAGAATCCATAAATTATGATATACTTGTAAAGTAAAACTTTATAGAGAGGAAACTCAAATGAAAAATATCGAAATTGAATCCTATGCAAAAGTAAATCTAGCATTAGATGTATTATATAAAAGACCTGATAACTATCATGAAATAAATACTATAATACAACAAATTTCCCTAAAGGATATCGTGAAAATAGAAAATACAAATGGAAAAGACATAGTAATAGAATCCAACAATGATGACCTGCCTCTTGATTCTAGAAACTTGGTATACAAGGCTTGGAGTGAAATAAAGGCTAAGACAGGGATAGACAGAGGAATAAAGGTAAAGATCTACAAGGAGATACCAATAGCTGCAGGTCTTGCAGGGGGTAGTTCAAATGCCGCTACAATGCTTAGAGCTTTAAATCAACTTTGGGATTTAAATCTATCTGATGATGAATTAAAAAAAATTGGAGTGAGTATTGGAGCAGATGTACCCTATTGTCTTACAGGAGGAACAGTCCATGCAAGGGGAATAGGGGATATACTCACTAGATTAAAGCCCTTTAAAGAAAAGCATATACTTCTATTTAACCCAGGGGTACAAATTTCTACAGCCGATGTATATAGCCAACTTAAGCCAGAAGAAAGCAGTAGAATAGATATTAAAAGCATAATAGACCTTATAGAAAAGGATGATTTAATAGGCTTATCGGTAAAGATGGCAAACATAATGGAGGGCGTAGTAATAGAAAAACATCCAATAATAGCACAAGCTAAAAGAGAAATGAATGACTGTGGTGCACTTGGCTCTTTGATGAGCGGAAGTGGCGCCACAGTATTCGGATTGTTTAATGACCCAGATAAATTAAATTATTGCAAAGACAAACTTAGGCACAAGGGGATATCTCTTCTCTGCCACACATTATAATATAAAATGTATATATTGCCCATCTTTTGTAAACTATATAGTTTATAGGAGGTGGGATTTTTGTTGTCAAAAATAATCGCTACACTAAAGAATACGGTAGATTATCCAACCATTGTAATAATTGTACTGACAGGAATATACACCTTTATCTCAGATAATAATTACTATAAGCGAAAAGGACTTATAAAAGAAACTAAAATCATCAAGGGAATAATGTACTCTTATATAACGATAGCTTTAGCTATGTATGTTTTTTTAATATTTATTTAAGGAGGCCATTATGGAAAAAATACTACTTAAAGATTTAGAAAAAAATCTAAATATCATAAAAGAAAAATTTACAGATACCTATGACTTTGTATGTAGGGAATTAGAAGTAGGAGATATCTACAGGATAAAAATAGCAGTTTTATTTATAGATGGCTTGGTAAATAAAGATCATATATCCGAGTATGCAATAGCTTCACTATTTAAAGAAGAGGAAATAAAATCCTTTTCTCTAAAAGGACTTAAGTCATCCATACTGGAAGTAATTTCAAAAGAAACCCTTTATACAGCAGAAATAAAACAAGCATTCCATATGGAAAAGATAATAGATGGGATACTATCTGGGGATACAATCCTCCTAATAGATGGTGTAGATCAGGCCATAGTAATAGGAGCCAGGGGCTGGCCCACAAGAGGGATAGAAGAGCCTCAAACGGAAACTGTAGTAAGAGGGCCTAGAGATGGATTTACAGAGACACTAAAGGTAAATACATCACTTGTAAGAAGGAGGATCAAGGATACAAATCTAAAGATAAAGGTGCAGCAAGTAGGCAGAAGATCTAAAACTGATGTAGCCATTATGTATATAGACGATATAGTGGATAAATCCCTTGTTCAAAAGGTGAATGAGAGAATTAGAGCCATAGACATAGATTCCATTGAAGATAGTTCTATGCTTGAAAATTTAATAGAAGACAATTACCTCTCTCCATTTCCACAGATAGAAAACACAGAAAGACCAGATAGTGTTGCTGCATCTCTTTATGAGGGAAGAGTTGCAATAATAGTAGATAATTCTCCCTTTGCACTCCTTCTCCCAGCCACAGTGGGTACACTTTTGCAATCCAGTGAAGACTACTACAAGAGATGGCCTGAAGTCCAAATAATTAGGATGCTTAGACTTATTGCAGTGCTACTTACCTTACTTACACCAGCCCTTTATATAGCAACTATAGCCTACAATCCCGGACTTCTTCCTACAAAATTAACTTATTATCTAGCAGCCAGTAGAATAAATGTACCATTTCCAGCTGTAGTAGAGACTTTTTTAATGGAGGCTACCATAGAACTTATAAGAGAATCTGGTACCAGAATATCAGGCCCTGTTGGAACTACAATAGGCATAGTAGGTGGACTTATCATAGGTCAAGCGGCAGTAGAGGCAGGTATAGTAAGTGCAATCCTAATAATAATAGTTGCAATCACTACAATCGCATCATTTGCAATACCAAGCTATGAATTTGCAGGTGGCCTTAGAGTTTGGAGATTTGTATTTATAATAGCTGCAGCCATTTTTGGACTTTATGGAATAGTTTTAGCAGGCATAGTGCTGACAACTCATTTGGTCAAATTAGATAGTTTTGACGTTCCATATACATCGCCATATTCAGGACTTGGAATAGGCTCTGGGGAATTAAAAGATACATTGTTTAAAGCGCCCATTCAAGATTTAAAAGACAGACCAACATTTACAAAACCTAGAAATAAAGTGAGAATAAGGAGGTTTTGGGAAGATGATAAAAAATAAAGAGATATCTACAAAGCAAATAAGAGCCTTAGTAGTTAGTATAATAATTGGGGCAGGAATACTAACGCTGCCCCGTGAACTCTCGAGGACATTACAAAATGATGGATGGATAGCTATTATACTTGGACTACTACTTGCATTACCAAGCTTAATATCTATAAACAAGATATTTGAGCTTTACCCAGATAAGGATATATTTGAAATAGGGAGAGAAGTTTTTGGAAAATGGATCTTTGGTATATTTCTAATAATGAGTCTTATATATTCATTGGCCTTAATGGGATTTTTAAGTAGGAATTTAGGAGACATAACCAAGGCATTTTTGCTTGAAAATACACCAATTGAAGTGATTATACTTACCTTTATAATTGCAACTTCATATATAGCTAGGACAGATATCCACATAATAGGTAGAATGGCCTATCATATCTACCCAATAATCATAGGTTTTATAGTGATTTTAACAATAATATCTATACCTAGTATAGATATTACAAATATGTTACCTGTATTTCAAAGTGATTTTAAAAATATGCCAAGTGGAATAATTGCAAGCCTTTTTAGCTATGTAGGATTTGAAGTTTTATTTTTTATTTTGCCATTTGCAGAGGAAAAAGATAAGACCTTAAGGGCAAGTTTACAGGGAATTGGAATTGTAGTGCTTGTATATGTAATATTATTTGCACTCTGTTTATCTCATTACGGAGTAGATCAACTTCAAAGGCAGACATATCCTGTCTTATCTCTTATAAAAGAAATAGATTTTCCGGGATACTTTATTGAAAACCTAGATGAATTTGTAATGGTTATCTGGGTAGTCATAGTGTTTGGAACATTGGGACCTTTTTATTATGGAAATGCAAGGATAATGTCCTATTTATTTAAAACTAAAGACCAAAAGTTATTTATATATCCACTAATACCAGTAATATATATAATATCACTTACTCCACAAAATATAATTCAGCTAAATCAAATACTGGGTAAGTTTATAGACTATATGGGGATTATAATGGTAATGCTTTTGCCTATATTTTTATACTCTGTTGGATATATAAAGGTCAGGTGGAAAAAAAGATGAAAAAGATAAGTTTATTGATTATTGTCTTAACAGTAGCAGTACTTATTACAGGATGTTGGGATATGATTGAAATCAATCAAAGACTATTTCCATACAGTGTAGGAGTAGATAAGGATGGAGACGGGGCAAGGCTTAAAGTAACTATTTCTTATCCAAATATAAATGCCATAGGGAAAAATGCAAGCCAAGAAGATAGTATATACATCGTATCTGCTAGTGCAGATAGTGTATTTGAAGGTGCAAGAGAGCTTTCTACTAGACTTCCATATCCCTTTTACTTTAAGCATCTGAGAGTGCTAGTATTTGGAGAAGAATTGGCTGGTGATGGCAAGCTAGTTAAAGAAATACTAGATGGAATGGCTAGAGATTTTATTATAAATAAGAAGATAAGACTTGTAGTAGCAGAAGGTAAGGCAGAAGATATTTTGATGTTTAAGCCAAATGCAAAAAAACAAGGAGTAATAGAGGGTGCACTTCTTAGTATGCTTTCAAAAGATAAAAAGATAGCTACCTATACGCCACAGACATTGACTGAGTTCATCCAAAGTACAGATTTAAACAATATAGCATTAATGCCCAAAGCTAAAACTAAAGAAGATGAAATCAAACTATTTGGAGGATGTATCTTTAAGGATTACGCCTGTATAGGAGACCTAGATGAAAAGGAAAACAGAGTAGTAGCACTTGTCACAGGAAAAGAAAACAAAGCATTGTTAATGACTGAATACGAAGATATCATTATATCATTTATGGTATCGGGAGCAAAAATAAAGAAAAAGTTAATATGGGGAGAAGGCAATCTTAAAGTGAACTTTAATATAGAGATGGAAGGAAAATTACAAGAATATATATTAGAAGAAAATACTAAGAAATCTGATGAGGATTTCATAAAAGGACTTGAAGATGCTATGTCAGAGTGTTTTAAAAATCAAGTAGAAGAGACTGTAGAGGTGCTACAGAAAGTATACCAAGCAGATGCATTGCAAATAGGGGAGTATATTCAAAAGTTTCACCCTAAGGTATGGAAAGAAATAGAAGAAGATTGGGATGAGATATTTCCAACAATGGATATTGAATGCAATGTAAAAGTAAAATTAAGAAGAAGAGGATTACTTTTAACCAAATAGATGTATAAAAAAAAACTACTTGTCCATAATAGTATCAAGGGGGTAGTAAAAATGAAATATAAAAAGACAATTCTAGTATTATCTATATTTATTATTTTCTTCCTATATATTGGACATCCGCTTGCAGAAAAAGAGATGATGAAAAACTATGAGGACAGATTGATTAGATTTCACATAAGAGCAAATAGTGATAGGGAAGAAGATCAGGAGCTTAAGTTAAAGATTAGGGATGAAATATTACAAGTAATGGGAGATAGATTTGGAGATACAAAATCTCTAGATGAAAGCAGAAGCATAATAATGAAAAACATGGATGAAATGAAAGATATAGCAGAAAAATTAATAAGAGAAGAAGGTGCAAATTACGGGGTAGATATAAGACTAGGAAGGGACAATTTTCCAACTAGAAGATACGGTCAATTCATACTTCCTCAAGGGGAATATGAAACTCTCTTAATAAGCTTAGGAGAGGCAAAAGGCAAGAATTGGTGGTGTGTGATGTTTCCACCCCTATGTTTTGTGGATATAACCCATTCAGTGGCTTATAATGCAGAGGCAGATATAGAGTTAGTAGAAGTAGATACAGAAGAAACAGAATTAAAATTAAAATGGAAGACAGCAGAACTATTTGAAAAGTTTAGAGAAAAATAAAGCTGGTATGATAATCATACCAGCTTTTACTTGTTTATTTCAATAAATTGATTATTGTATCATAAACTATTCCTGGAAGCACATTAAAG
>CAYRYO010000013.1:0-36617 GCA_964428475.1 uncultured Tissierellaceae bacterium | reverse complement strand
TGACAGTTTGAATAATGACGTATTTTGTCGATTCGGCATTATTGGATTATTAATTAAGAAAGGTTGAGTTTATGAATAGAGGATCATATAGAAAAACAAGAATGGAAAGAAATAGGAGGTTTAGGAGAATTAGATTTTATGTCTTAATTGCCTCATTAATCACCCTAAGTGTTTTTGGCTTTAAATTTATAGAGAAAAATAAAAGTACAAATGAAGCGGCGGCTATGGAGAACTTATCTAAAGGAGAAGTTAATGATGGTAGCCATGTATTAGCCCCTAGGGTAGAACATAAAGAATTAGGGGATATTGAATCCATTATTGAATATGGGACTAATGGCCTTGTAGGAGCACATTATCCTGTATTTGGTAAAAGTAATATTGATGCAATAAACAAAGAACTAGTAACACAATATATTGAAGAATTTAAGAATGAATCAGCAAATAGTACATCTGGCAATAAGGATTATAAATATGAACTCAGTATAGATTATGAAGCTTATAGTGCTCCTAATAATATAATTAGTATAGCCTTTAATATCGTAGAAAGTGGCTCATATCTAGCGCATCCTGATGTAAAGATTGTGACTAAGATGTACGATTTATCTGGTGATAGAGAAGTTGAACTTTCGAGTATTATGAATGGTGAATACTTAAAATTTATTTCCCAGATAAGTGAAAATTATTTTAAGACGGATGAAACTTATAAGGATAACATAGATTCACCACTGTTTAAGGAAGGCATTTATCCATCTATGGAAAATTACTCTAATTTTATATTAAAAGAGGACAAGCTTGTCTTTATATTCGAGAAATATCAATTATTTAGTGGGAACTTTGGATCACCTTCTGTTGAGATAGCTTATTCAGACTTAAAGGACTATATAAAACCTGAACTGTTTAAGGTATTTACTGGAGAAAAAAATCCCATCAAAGTAGATATAGATTTTGACAAACCAATAGTTGATATCGTTGTTCCAAAGCGAGTTGTGGACACGAGTAAGCCTATGATTGCTTTAACCTTTGATGATGGACCTAATAAAAAAACAACAATACCTATCTTAGACATCTTAAAAGAATATAACGGTGTCGCTACATTTTTCATATTGGGGAATCGAGTTTCCAATAATGTAGATATTCTACAACGTATGCTCGAGGAAGGCAGTGAAATTGGGAATCATAGTTACAACCATAAGGAATTGACTAAGATATCATCTGAAGAATTGAGAGCGCAAATTATGAATACACAGGATGTTGTTATTGATTCTATAGGTAATGAACCAAAGTTTATGAGACCAACTTATGGTTCTTATGACGATAATTTAAAATCAAATGTAGGGATGCCCCTTATATTATGGTCTATTGATACTCTTGATTGGAAAAGCCGAAATTCTAAAAAAGTCACAGACCATGTACTCGAAAATGTTAAAGATGGAGATATTATATTAATGCATGATATTTATGAAAGTACTGCTGAAGCTGTAAAATTATTAGTACCTGAATTGATAGATAGGGGTTATCAATTAGTGACTGTAAGTGAACTTTTTGAAGCTAGAGGAGAAACTCTTAAAGATGGACATATATATAATCAAATGTATAAAAAATAAGCCCTAGGGCTTATTTTTTATTTGATAATAGTTTAAACTTATGCTTGACATATGAAAATCTATATGTCATAATATAAATATACCAAGTAACTAAAAGTAACTAAAAATTAATAATAGTTAAATTGAAAGGAGAAAATCATGTTAAGAAAATTAGACAATAAAAATATGGGTAAATCTGATTTAGGATGGTTAAAAAGTATCTTTCATTTTTCTTTTTCAAATTACTATAATCAGGACAATATGAATTTTGGAGTTTTAAGGGTAATAAATGATGATTTAGTTAAAGCTAATACGGGATTTGAAATGCATCCTCATAGAGATATGGAGATAATATCATATGTTGTAGATGGAGAACTTAATCATGGAGATACAATTGGAAATAAAAACACTATTACAAGAGGTCATGTACAATACATGAGCGCAGGAACAGGCATTTCTCATACTGAACACAATTTTGGAGATACAACATCTAGATTCTTACAAATATGGTTACTTCCAGATAAAAAAGGGCTTACTCCAAATTATGGAGATTATAGATTCAAATGGGAAGATAGAAAAAACAAATGGTTGCAAATAGTATCAAGTATTAAAGGTGATGCACCAATAAAAATAAACCAAGATGCAAATATTTATGTATTGGAATTAGATAAGCACAAAGAAATAGATTTTAAAGTAGGAGAAGGAAGACAGGCATATTTAGTGCAAATAGAAGGCAGTTCAGAAGTTAATAATATTATATTAAATGATAGAGACGCATTAGAAATAGTAGAAGAAGATATTATAATTAAATCAAAGGATATATCTCATGTATTAATTATAGAAATGAAAAAAGATTAAAAATGGAGGAATAAGAAATGACAAAGAATTTTTATGAAGCAATAGAGGGAAGAAGAACACATTATGGAATCAGCAAAGATCAAGTAGTATCTGATGACAAGATTAAAGAAATAATAGAACATGCAGTAAAGCATACACCATCAGCATTTAACTCACAAACGGCTAGAGTAGTATTATTACTAGATAAGCATCATACAAAGTTATGGTATATAACTAAAGAAGCACTGAGAAAAATAGTAGCTGCAGATAAGTTTGCTTCAACTGAAGAAAAAATAAACTCGTTTAATGCAGGCTATGGTACTATATTATTCTTTGAAGATCATAATACAGTAGAATATTTACAAAAAGAATTCCCAACATATAAAGATAATTTTCCAATATGGTCAAAAGAATCAAGTGGAATGCACCAATTTAATATTTGGACATCGCTTCAATTGGAAGGTTATGGTGCATCACTTCAACATTATAATGAACTTATAGAAGAAGAGGTAAAAAAAGAATGGAAGATACCGGATGGTTGGAAAATGAGAGCACAAATGCCATTTGGAAAACCAACATCAAATCCAGGGGAGAAAGAATTCAAACCTTTAGAAGACAGAATAATAGTATATAAATAAAAGCTAAAAATAAAGATAAGAGCTCAAAGCATTATTATTACTAAATTTGAGCTCTTATCTTACTATTTTATCATGTTGTGAACTATTTCTCTTTCATATGATGCCAGATTTTTAAAACTTGTACATTGATAAATGGGTAAATAAACCCATCGTTGTAAAATTATAAAAACAATGATATCATGTTAGTAATAAATTGACAGAAGATAATAGGAGATGAATACTATGATTTGTTACTGGGACAAACTTGACACACCAATAGGATTGGTCCATTTAGCATCTACTTATGAAGGTTTAGTATACTGCTCTAGCCAAAGACAAGATGATTTAGGAATGCATGATTGGCTTGTCAAGTATTTGCCGGATTGTATACTACAAGAAGCTAGCAATGACATTTTAAACACTGCAAAAGTACAATTAAAAGCCTATTTCTTAGGAGAAAGCGAGACGTTAAATGTACCATTACAGTTAATTGGTACACCATTTCGAAAAAAGGTATGGGAGGCTTTGAAGACTATACCGTATGGAGAAACCCGTAGCTATGGACAAATAGCTTCTAAGATAGGGAAAGCTAAAGCTTCTCGAGCCGTGGGACAGGCTAATCATCATAATCCTATTTCCTATTTTGTACCATGACATAGGGTAATCGGTACCGGCGGTGCCTTGGTTGGATTTGGAGGAGGATTGGATGCAAAGAGTTGGCTCTTGAGTTTAGAAGGTATTGATCATAAATATAATAATAACAAGTAAGATAATAAAGTTATAATGGTGGTAGGAAAGACAAATCCACCAAAGGATATGGTTTATTGTAGTGTTTCAATTTAAATATGATATAATCATATTTGGTAAATTAATATTTTAAATTATACGAGGGGGCTATATTAATGAAATCTTTAAAGGGAACAAAAACAGCAGAAAATTTGATGAAATCATTTGCAGGAGAGTCTCAAGCTAGGACTAGATATACATATTATGCATCTCAGGCAAAAAAAGAGGGTTATGTACAAATGTCTAATATATTTTTAGAAACAGCAGAAAATGAAAAAGAACATGCAAAAAGATTCTTTAAATTTTTAAATGAAAGTTTGAAAGGTGAAGCTGTAGAAATAAGTGCTGAATTTCCTGTAGGATTAGGAGATACTAAATCAAACTTATTAGCAGCAGCAGAGGGAGAAAATGAAGAGTGGACAGACCTTTATCCAAAATTTGCAGATATAGCTGAAGATGAAGGATTTCCTGAAATAGCATATGTATGGAGAGAAATAGGAGAAGTAGAAGAACGTCATGAGTTAAGATATAGAAAGCTATTAGCAAATATTGAAAACAATAAGGTATTTGAAAAAGATGAGGAAGTAGAATGGAAATGTAATAATTGTGGCTACATACATAAAGGGAAATCTGCACCAGATGTATGTCCAGCTTGCGCTCATGCCAGAGGCCATTTTGAAGTATTCTGCCAAACATATTAAGACAAAGAATATAGACACTATTATAGTGTCTATATTTTGTTTAGTGTGCCCAGCATGGATTTAAGCGTTTTTAAAATAACTAATTACCCCACCGACTTTGATATTGCGACATTAGTAGATGCAGACTTTTCTGACTATAGAAGAAAGAATGAGAACAGAGCAGTAAAGAAAAATCTAACTATACCAAGTTGGCTAAATGAAGAGGCAACAAGAGCAGGTGTAAATAAAATAATTGGATATAAAGCAGTTAGATAATGATTATTGATATGGGAAATAAATTTGATTGTATTCTTCATTCTCTCCTTGGAACAAGTAACCTTTTACCATAACGGTGGTTTAGATCAAGAATTAAAAATATCAATGTGTACTTTTAAGTTTCGTAAAATAATTTAAATAAAAATATCTAACTATTATTATCCTTTGGTGTATAAACAAATGAATCGAAAAAAAAGGGGGCGTTTCAATTGAGTTTTTCAAGAAGGGAATTAAAACAAAATGCAAAGGATGTTTTGAAAACAAGTTATTTTACTTTGTTATTAGGGGGATTATTATTTTCTACTGTTAGCATAGTGACTTCTATGATAACTAAAGCAATATTTGTTTTCGTGCTTATATCTGTAGTATTTATCATGCCAGCGATTGAAGTTGGTTACAAGAAGCTTTTACTAGAAGGGAAAAAGGATAAGGTTAATATCTCATTATTGTTTTCAGTTTTCACTTCCAGTAATTATATGAATGTAGTAAAAGTTATGTTTTTTAGGAACTTATATATCTTTTTGTGGTCATTATTATTTGTGATTCCAGGGATTGTAAAATTTTATCAATATTTTTTCATACCTTATCTTTTGGCAGAAAACATGGAAATGGAAACTCACGAAGCTTTTTCTTTAACAAAAGAAATGACTAATAATATAAAGTCAAACATATTTGTTCTTGATCTATCTTTTATTGGGTGGTACTTGTTAGGAGCGCTATTGCTTGGCGTTGGACTATTTTTTGTTGTGCCATATCATGCAGTTACACAAACAGAATTATTTTTAAAAATAAAAGAGAATCATTAAATGATTAATAATAGTGAAGGGGTTTATCTTGTGCTGCTATACCTGAAAACTTACTAGAAAGTGAGTTTTGATGTAAGGGTAATAGCAGCAATGATATTTTAGATGACGGTGGTGCCTTGGTTGGATTTGGAGGAGGATTGGATACAAAGAGTTGGCTACTGAGCTTGGAAGCGATTGACCATAAAATAGAATAGTAGTTTTTATTACCAAGGTTTATTTTTATCCAGCCAACCATTTTCTTTCCAATAGTTTTTATCAGTAATATTCCAATCATTTGATTTTTGCATCTTTGCCATTACTTTAAATATAAATTTCAATTTAAAATTTGGTTTCGAATTTCCAATCTTAGTTTTTATCTTAGTCGAGAGCTTATCAATATCTTCTTCTATTGATTTTTTAACCTTATTTGAAACTTCATCCCAACTAGAAGCATTTACATTTTTACTATACTTAAAAACACTAGATATGCCAATCCAAAACATTTGTTGTTTTAATGCCTTTACAACCTTATTAGCACCAACTCCTGATGCAGTTGAAACGACAATACCCACCTTATTAAACATACTTTCCTTTGGCCTATGAGGAAGCCACATATATCCTAAGTGGTCTAGAAATGTTTTTAGTTGTCCTGTCATTTGATAACAATATGTTGGTGAATTCATTATAATAATATCGGATTCTTCCATTGATTTAACAATTTTTTGTACTTTTTCTGCGTGAGGACAATTATTTTCACTTTCATTAAAGCATTTATAGCATCCAATACAATAATCAGGTGTATCATTTGGCATAAAATACTCATTAATTGTTATGTCAGTATCTGAAATTTTATCAATTATTTGTTTGGTGATATGATAAGTACTACCCTTATGTGATTGTCCATGAATTACTATAATTTTTAGCATTTTAATTCCTCCAAATTCTTAATGCATATTTAAGTACAGGGATAGATTATAATTAATGCCCTTAGTGAATCTTGCTTTTAAGCCTATATAAGCATATAATAACAGATGCTAGATTGATAATCCAATGTTTTCTAAACTCCGATAGGGGTATATATAGTTATATAACATATGAAATGGGGGGCTACATATGACAAAATTTAAAAGTATTAGATCAGCACTACTAAGTATTTTGTTACCTTTAGTTGTTTTAGGAATGATGGCAATTTCGCTGATAGGTTATTTTTACTCAAAATCTATAATTAATGATGAGATTGCAGAAAAAATGAATTCACAATTAAATTATATTACAGAAGGAGTTGAAAAAAGATTATCAAATCATAATCAATTAGCCATAACCTTAGCAAAGACAGTAGAAGCTTCCATTCCTACAGCTAATCAAGAATCATATATTGCCATGATCGAAAAAGTTGTCACCACCAATGAAGATACTTTTGGCTCTGGTATATGGTTTGAGCCATATGGTTTTGATGTAGGACAAAAATACTTCGGACCCTATGCATATGAAGATAATGGAAAAATATCACTAACTATGGAATATAGCAATGAAGAATATAATTATTTTAATTATGATTGGTACAGTGATGCTATTAAGACTAAAGATACATCTGTATGGAGCGATCCGTATTATGACGAAACATCTGATATTACAATGATTACTACCTCCGTTCCGTTCTTTGATAATTCACAAAAGGCAGCAGGGGTAATTTCTGCAGATATTGACTTAAATAGTATACAAACATTGATAAGTAGCTCAACTGTTGGAGAAACTGGTTGGGCATTTTTGCTTAATGAAGATGGAATATATATAGCTGATAAGGATTTAGGGAAAATAATGAAGGAAAATATTTTAAATGAATCTAATGAAAGTCTTGCAGCTCTAGGCGTGAAGATACTAGAAGAAAAAGAAGGTAACTATACCTATTTAGATGGAAAAGAAAAATATCAATTGTATTATTCTCAGATTCCACAAACAAATTGGATTATAGGTCTCATAATATCTGAAAAAGAGTTATATTCTTCCCTAGGAATATTGCTTAAAAACATGTTTATTGCCTTTATAATTAGTTTGATTATTGTTAGTATTGGGATTGCTATATATACAAATAGCTTAGCTAAAAAAATGACGACCCTTAAAGTAACTGCAGAATCACTTGCAAGTGGTGACTTTACTATACATTCAGAGATTGATTCAAGGGATGAAATTGGTATGCTCTCCAAAAGTTTTAATTCTATGATTGAAAACATAAGAAATCTACTAACTGATGCTAGTACAGTTAGTGATGAGGTATCCAATGCAGCGACTAATCTAGCTGCAACATCGGAAGAAACATCGGCCTCTTCTGATGAGATATCAAGAACTGTTGATGAAATAGCAAGAGGTGCTGAAGAGCAGGCTGAAGATGCAGAAAGAGGTGCAATAATAGCCACTTCGCTAGATAAAAGGTTTGAAGCATTAAAGAATAATAGTTATGGAATGAATAAAAGTGCAAATGAAGCAATTAATGCAAATAAATCAGGGATTATTGCAGTTAAGGAACTTATTGAAAAGACAAATTCAAACAATCAATCTATGATTAGAATAGAAAATGCAATAGAACAATTAAATACCAAATCAAATAATATTGGTGGAATATTAGAAACTATATCCTCAATAGCTGGACAAACAAACTTGCTTGCATTAAATGCATCTATAGAAGCTGCAAGAGCAGGAGAAGCAGGAAAGGGTTTTGCTGTAGTGGCAGATGAGATAAGAAAACTTGCAGAAGGCTCTGGAGATGCTACTGATAAGATAAGACAAATAGTAGAAGAATTACAAATTGAAAGCAATAACACAGTTAGTATAATGGATGAAGTGAAATTAATATCTCAGGAACAAACAAATGCAGTTACAAGTGTTAATCTAACCTTTGATAAAATTTATAGATCTATTGAAATGATTACAAATGAAATAGAAAATATCAACAATTCTATTGACATAATAAATGATGATAAAGATGAAATTGTTAATTCAATTGAAAATATCTCAGCAGTATCACAAGAGACTGCAGCAGCATCTGAAGAAGTTACAGCTTCTATGGAACAACAAACAGCTGCTGTAGAAGAAGTGGCAAGAAGTGCTGAAAGATTAAATGAACTTTCAATTAATTTAAATAAACAAATAAATAAATTCAAGGTATAGCAATAAATAGATAAAACAATAAAAGTAATCATGTAAATGCCCATGGTTACTTTTGTTATATAGAAATCCTGTTAATAACAATAATTTTAATGGATATAATATATTCTAAAGTTAAAATTATTGTTAGGGGCTGAATTATGTTATTTATTATAGATGTTCAAAATGATTATATAGACAGGGAAAAAGGGAAAAGGTATGTAAATGATGCAGAAAAGATAGTAGAAGGTATAATAAATAAAATAAAGGAATGTGAGATAAAGGGGGAATATATATACTATACTTCAGACATTCCTATTGGAGGGAATAAAAATAATCTTTGGAAGGATAATAAAAAAACAAGCAATCTTAACAATAAAGAAAGTATAGAAATTCAGGAAAGAGAATCAAATGGTGAAGAAAGATGGGCTTATGAACCCTATGGTATCTTAAAGCAATATCTAGACAAGCATAAAAAGATTAAAAAATCATATTATGCTATTCCACCTAGAAGTTTGTTGAAATTTCAGGAAAAGTTTAAAGAAGAACAAGATACAATTAAGGAAATTGAATTTGTGGGAGTAGAAACTCATATATGCATTCTTGCAAATGCCATATGCATTCAAAGTACATTTCCTCAAGCTAATATTATTATACATGCTTCACTTTGCAAGAGTAAAGATAATAAAGATCATGAAAATGCATTGAGGATTATGGAAGGCTTGGGAATGGAAATTAGGAGATGAGCCTATAAATTATAATAGAATAAATCCAACTCATAGAAGTTTTCTATGAGTTGGATTTATAAAAATGATATACATTTGAAATTAGCTTATATTCAAATCATCTACATGAAAATCTTTATTTGCTAAATCCAAGGTATGCTTTGCGAGTTCTATTTTTATAAAAGCCAAGGATCATATTGAGGTAGTATATAAGGTTCTGTATTTGTATCAATTTCCCTTCCAGGATCCACTGCTTTAGTAGGTATATTTAGTTCTGGATGTAAATTATTAGCCTTATTTAAATTTTCACGAGAATCTGCTATAGGCAGGTTTAAATCAACATCTTTGATTGAAATGTTTAGTGACTTTGCAACCCCTTTTCCATATTCAGGATCTGCCTTATAACAATGATAAATATGCCTGTGCTTGATTTGAAGGGTTGAGTCACCCATATTTCTAGCAGTATTATCAAAGAGCACTTGTTGCTGATCTTTTGTCATCGCACGAAATAAGAGCCCAGGCTGTGTGAAGTAATCGCTATCATCTTTTCTAAAGTCATATCTATAAACATCTCCACCTTCTTCTTTTGGCAAATTATCTTCTGGAGAGTCTATCCAATTTCCATAGCTATTTGGCTCGTAGTGGAGCTCGCTACCTAGATTTCCATCTACACGCATCTTTCCATCACGATGGAAACTATGAGGATTATTAACCCCCTTAGGCATATTTACGGGTATTTGATGGTGGTTTACACCTAAACGATATCTATGTGCATCTCCATAAGAAAACAATCTTCCTTGTAACATACGGTCAGGAGAAAAACTAATTCCAGGCACTAGGTTGGCTGGATTAAAAGCTGCTTGTTCAATTTGTGCAAAATAATTATCTGGATTTTGATTTAGCTCGAATTCTCCTACTGGTATAAGGGGGAAATCCTTTTTAAGCCACATCTTGGTTAAATCAAAGGGATTGTTTTTCATGGCATAAGCTTGATTTTCAGTCATAATTTGTATATACATTTTCCACTTAGGATATATCTTTTTTTCTATAGCTTCATACAAATCTCTTTGATGGGATTCCCTATCTATTCCTACTACCTTTTTTTGCTTCTTGGTCTGTTAGGTTGAGTATACCCTGCTGGGATCTAAAATGAAACTTAACCCATACTCTTTTATTTTCTTTATTAATGAAGCTATATGCATGAGAACTAAATCCATGCATACGCCTATATGAAGATGGGATACCCCTATCACCCATAATGATAGTAACTTGTAAAAGTGCCTCGGGAAGCGAAGTCCAAAAATCCCAATTACTATTTGGACTTCTCATATTAGTACGAGGATCTCTTTTAATTGCATGATTTAAATCGATAAACTTTAGAGGATCACGAAAGAAAAATACAGGGGTATTATTTCCTACCATATCCCAGTTACCTTCTTCAGTATAAAACTTTAAAGCAAATCCACGAATATCTCTTTCTGCATCTGCTGCACCCCTTTCACCTGCAACTGTTGAGAAACGAGCTAACATTTTCGTTTGTTTACCAATCTTTGAAAATATATTAGCCTTAGTATATTTAGTAATATCATGGGTCACAGTAAAGGTTCCAAAAGCACCTGAACCTTTTGCGTGCATCCTGCGTTCAGGTATAACTTCACGGTCAAAATGTGCCATCTTCTCCAAAAACCATATATCTTGTAATGCCACAGGCCCCCGTTTACCAGCAGTCATAGTATCTTGGTTGTCTGTTACTTGACTTCCTCTTGCTGTTTTTATATCAGGTGGGTCACCTATATTTTGATTTCTACTAGGAATAGGATCACCTAATTCATTTTTATCCATGGGATTGTCTCCGCAAGATTTCTTATGTTGATATTTGTCTTCATGCATAATAATTCCTCCTTTTTACAAAATCATATACTTATTTAGTAGACTTAATTATGTTTATTAAATGGTAGATTCAAATATGTTTGTTTAAAGATAAATATAAAAAGGTTGATATATAGATATAGCATATTTATTTAAAATGAGATAATATTAGAATATAATTTAAACAATATTATGTAAAATATCAGTGAATTATGAGATAATAGATAAAGCGAGGGATAATATGTGTACAGGTATAAAGGTAAATTATGAAGATGGTTGTGTGATGGGAAGGACGATGGACTTTGAGGTCCCTGTAAATTACAATGCACTTTATTTACCAAAAAATTATAACTTTTGCAATGATTTAATGGGAAATCCATTATATACAAAATATAAAATATTAGGTATATGTTTTGAAAATAGAACTCCATTAAAAGATGGTGTAAATGAACATGGACTTATAGGAATTACCAATACATTTTCAGGATTTAATCTTTATGATAATAGGGTAAATCCAGATAAGACTAATATTTCTAGCTTAGATTATTTTAATTATGCATTGGCAAATTATAAATCCGTAGAAGAGTTAATTGAAGATTTGCCAAATATTCATATATCCACCAAAGACCATATGGGAGAAAGTGTAATATCACCAGATTTTCATTTTATGTTTGCGGATTCTAGCAAAAGGTGTATTGTTATTGAACCTAAGAGAAAAGAACTAGTATATTATGAAAATCCATATAATGTAATGACTAATTCACCAGGCTTTGAATCTCATGTTAGAAGGTTAAATAAACTTTTAGATTTAGATAATCTTGATGATTTTAATTCTTCTAAGGATTTACCAGGGGGATATGACCCCTTTTCTAGATTTATTAAAGCTTTTTATCTAAATAAAATGAATGTGAAGGCTAATAATTCTAAGGAAGCTCTAGCTTGTTTTTATAATATAATGGCCGCAATGACTATGCCAGAGGGATTTGTTAAGAACAAAAAATACAATGAAACTACTTATACTAGATATACTTGCTCTTATGATAGCAAAGATAAACTATTAACTGTAAAATCTAATACCAATCCAACAGTTTATAGTTTGGGATTTGAAGATATAGGGGACAAGGACAAAAGGCAGGAGTTTTTCTTGGATTTGGATTTTACCCTACAAAGGTTAAAGTAGAGAAAATAAATTGGACCCAGAGGAAAAACCAATGAGTCCAATTTGTAAAAATAATATTTAAGATTAATTTAGCTTTAATCCATGTACATCAAAATCCTTATTTGCTATATCTGATGCACGCTTTGCTAGTTCTATTTCAATAGAATCTCCTATGATTATAGCTTCTTTGTATAGGTATATACTTATACCATCTATTTCATGTTTGTTATATTTTTCAGGCTCCACCGGTTCCTGTAGGCTTACAAATATATCGGGCCTAGGACTTCAGCAACTAGTCATGATTTTTGCATATATGGTCATGGTATTTCTTCCCATCATCCTAAGATGATTTCTAACTTCTTGGCTAATAAGAATATTCAAGATACTCACCACCTTATAGAAATTGTTTTGATTTATATACCCCTTTATTATATATGAAATCAAATATTATAAAGCAAGTGAATTTTATGGTTAACTTTATAAAAAAATGATATAATATTTTAAATGATATAAATTTAAAATTATACAACAAATCACTGAAAAAATAAAGAATATTATAGGGGGGAATTTGTGAAAATTAAAAAACAATTATTGTTAACCCATGGAATTTTAGTTATTCTTTCCATACTTATAGTTTTAATAAACGTACTTTCTTATAAGGGTATGGAAAGTGATTCCATACTTGTAAATCATGCAGGGAAATTAAGAGCATTAAGCTATAATATGGTTCAATTGACAAATAAAATTAATAATTCGGAAAATCAAGATAGCATTAGAATTTTAAAAGCCAATTTAAAGTTAAAAATTGAAGAATTTGATAGCACATTATTATTTTTAATTGAAGGAAACCAACAATCGATTAAAGGTATTAAACACAAGGAAACACTTATCAAATTGGAAAAAATAAAAAAGAAATGGAATAAAGAATTTAAACCTTCCTATAGTAAGGTTATAGAAAATGAATCAATAAACTTAGTATATTTACAAATTAATGAAGGCATAGATTTATATGTATACGATATCAATGAGATGGTTACATCCTATTCTGCTTATTCAAGTAGAAAGATAAAAAAAGCTATTTTGGTAAATAGAGGATTGCTAGTTCTTATTATTGGGGTGACAGTTTATTCGTTTAAATCAAGCAATAATAAAATTAGAAAACCGATGGAGGCTTTGGCATATGAGTTAAAAGAACTTTTATCTACGGATGATGAGTTTGTTAAAAAGCTTGAGAATATCAATTTAAGCGAAATATCTGAGATGTCAGAGTACTTCAATGAAATGTTGTACGATCAATTAACGGGGACTTTTAACAGAAAATCAGGTATGCTAAAGTTAATTAAAATGCTTAAGGGTGGCAAAGATATACAGTTAAAACTAAGCCTTTGCTTTGTGGATATAAATGGACTTAAAACAGTAAATGACCAATTTGGACATGAAGCTGGAGATGAATTAATTGTTACTGCCGCTAAGGTTATAAAGCAAGAAGTTCGAGATGATGACTTTATTATTAGAATGGGTGGTGATGAATTTTTGATAGTATTAAAAGGAATAGATCAAGATACAGCTGAGCTTGTTTGGCAAAGAATTAAAAATCAATATCAAGCAATCAATGAAGAAGAAGAGAGACCTTATGTAATCAGTCTTAGCCATGGAATTGTTGAATGCGATAATTGTCAAAATCCTGATATCGATCTATTGATTCGTCAAGCAGATGAAAAAATGTATATTGAAAAAAGACATATTAAAGATGTGCTTAAATTAAAAATTATTAAGTCAGAGGAAAAGGAAAGTTAAATGAAGAGGCGTACAAAAAAACTCTACAAGAAAAGGGGAGTAAAAACATGATAATAAGAAAGGCAGAAATTAAGGATTATGATAGAATACTTGGGCTAAATGATGAATCAGTACATTTTCTATCACCATTGACAAAGGACAAGCTTAAAAGCATTATATCTCAATCTGAAATGTTTAATGTAATAGAAGTAGATGGCCAAGTTGAAGCATTTGTCCTGGCATTAAGAGAGGAAAAAGCATATGATAGTGTTAACTATCTATGGTTTTCTGATCACTACAATCATTTTTTGTATATAGACAGGGTCGTGGTATCTGTAAAAATGCATAGAAAAGGGCTGGGGAATATCTTATATGACTTAGTGCTTAATCATGCAAAATCTACGAGTGTACCTTATGTAGCTGCTGAAATTGATATTAAGCCACCTAATCCAGTTTCTTTAAGTTTTCATGAAAGGTTTGGATTTAAGGAAGTTGGCAAACAGACAATTGGCGGGGGTAAGAAGATTGTGTCACTTCAAGTTGTCAATTTGATTTAAGAAAATATTTGGATTAAATATATAGAAAATGGGGTATATTTCTAGTAGCGTTCAAACAGCTATTATGGATAACAAAATTTCTAAAAAACTAAAGGGGGAGTATATTTGAGAAAGATTGCTTTCTTTCCATTTAAAGGAGAAAAAATGTGCTTTATGCATATACTAATCAATGCATTGGATTTACATGAGAAAGGTGTGGATACCAAAATCATAGTAGAAGGTGAAGCTGTAAAACTTATCAAGGTGTTAGAAGAAGAGGGAAATAAAAACTATCTAAAAACTAAAGAATTGGGATTATTTGATAGCATTTGCAAAGCTTGTTCGGCTCAAATGGGTGTATTAGAATATAATGAAACAACTGGAATACCTATAAAAGGCAATGCAAATGGACATCCTGCAATATATGATTATATAAATGATGGATATGAAATAATCACATTATAAGATTTCATAGTCTAGATGGTCATGGATTAAAAAAGATAAAAAGGGAGCTCTAGAATTTTAAAATCCTAAAGCTCCCTTTTTATCTTTTTACATGTATCATAGCCCAGTTGATAGTATTGATTATTGTTAAATTCAAGATAATTCTAGTAGGCTAATACCTTTGACAAAAATTCTTTTGTTCTAGGATCTTGTGGACTTTCAAATAAGTCAACTGCCTTATTTTCTTCTACTATTTTTCCATCAGCCATAAATATTACCCTGTCAGCTACTTGTTTTGCAAAGGCCATTTCATGTGTTACTACTATCATTGTCATACCCATTTCAGCTAAATCTTTCATAACATTTAAAACTTCTCCAACCATTTCTGGATCAAGAGCTGATGTGACTTCATCAAAGAGCATTACTTCTGGACTCATAGCAAGGGATCTGGCAATTGCAATCCTTTGCTTTTGGCCACCAGATAGAGAATCTGGATATGCATCTTTTTTATCTAACAAATCCATAGTCTTAAGTAGTTCCATAGCCTTTTTATCTGCTTGTTCCTTAGTTAATAGACCAGTTAAAATAGGAGCTAAAGTTATATTTTCAAGAATCGTTTTATGAGGAAATAGATGAAAATGTTGAAATACCATTCCTATTTTTTGCCTTATTTTATCAATTTCCTTGCCGCATGTAGCCAAATTATTTCCATTTATATATATAAGTCCAGAGCTTGGAATTTCTAGATAGTTTATACATCTTATAAGTGTACTTTTCCCTGAACCAGAAGGACCTATGAGTCCTATAACTTCACCGCTTTTTATTTGTAGATTTATATCCTTTAATACTTGTTTATCTCCAAAGTCTTTATTTAAATTTTCTATTTTAATCATTGTGTGACAAACTCCTTTCAAATAATCCTATTAACTGTGACAATGTAAATGTAAACATAAAGTATATGATTGCTACTATTATCAATGGATTAAATGGTTGAAAACTATTACTTTGAACTATTTTCGATGCATACATTAAATCTGCTACACCAATTGTAGATGCTACTGATGTTTCTTTTATCAAAGTGACAAATTCATTTCCCAAAGCTGGCAGTATGTTTTTTATAGCCTGTGGAAGTATGATATGCCTCATAGTTTGTTTTTCAGAAATTCCCAAGCTTCTGCTGGCTTCAGCTTGACCTTTATCTATAGATTGTATACCAGATCTGATGATTTCTGCTACATAAGCAGCACTATTTAAAGAAACAGCTATTAGTGCTGCTAAAAATCCATCTATATTTATATCTAAAAGCACATAACTTCCAAAGTATACTAAGGCAATTTGCACCATTATGGGCGTACCACGAACGGTTTCAATATATACAGAGGCAATAAATCTTAAAAATTTATGTTTTGATAATTTCAAAAGACTTACCAGGGAGCCTAGTGTACTCCCTATAGCAAGTGATAAAAAAGATAATAATATAGTTATCTTGATTCCTGTTAAATAATAATATTTATATTTTACAAGTAGTTCTATAATATTCAAAGCTGTCACTCCTAATCATTGTCAATTTGCCCATCACTTAATTCTTTAGCTTCTGCCTTCCATTTTTCAACCAAATTTTCTTCTATTAATTCATCTATGATCTCATTTATATACTCTGTCAAATCATCATTTCCTGTTTTAAGCGCTATACTTGCACCACCTTCTCCATGAGTAAGACTTATCCCCTCTATTACCATTATGTCATCATTTGTCTTGGTATATGACTGCGCTGCCTCGTTAGGCATTACTACACCATCTATTTTTTCTGTTTTTAACTCCATTATAAGGGTATTTAGTGTGGGGATCTCTTTTACCGTAGTTCCCTCTATATCTGCTGCCATATCCTTTTGTATAGAACCAGTTTGTGCTCCTAATGTTGTTCCATTAAAATCTATTTCTTGCGTAAATTTATTTGCATCAGATTTTCTTATTAGTATTTTGTGAACTCCATCAGCATCATAAGGTTTAGTGAAATTTGCTTCCCTATCTGGTTCGTTTTTCATTGCAGCTATTACAATATCTATCATTCCAGTAGACAACCCACCAAGTAAATTGTTAAAATCCATATCTTTTATTTCTAATTCAACATCTAATTTATCTGCAATATATTTTCCTATTTCTATATCAAAACCAACTATTGTATCTTCTCCATCTACCATTATATGAAATTCATTTGGGGGATAATCTGCACTTGTTCCCATTACCAATTTACCTTTTTCTTTTATCCCCTCTAGAGAATAACTTTCAAATCCTAAATCCTTCGAGTTTGCACCTATATTTTTATCATTGCTACAAGCTACAAACAAACTTGAACACATTAATATAACTCCTAATAATAAACTAAACTTCTTTTTCATCGTATTCACCTCATAATTTTATTTTATTATAAACCTTGGCTGCTAAGTTCATCTGCTTCAATTAGCCATTTTTCAATTAGACCTTCAGATTTTATTTTAGCTAATATTTCATTTAATTTTTCAGTTAATTTGTCATTTCCATTTTTCACTGCTATAGCTACTCCGCCGGAATTGTTGTCAATAATCAAACCATCTACTAGCATTAAATCATCGTTTACTTTTGCAAAAGATTCCGCAACAGGTGTTTCCATAATTGCACAATCTATTTTTTTAGTTTTCAAGTTCATTACTATATCTGGATTTTTACTTAAACTTTTTACATCTGCATTTTTTATATCTGTTTGAGCAATGCTTTCTTGAGTTGTACCAAGCTGTACTCCTATACTTTTTCCAGCGAGATCTTCAATTTTAGTAATTGTAGATGCAGCATCTTTAGTGATTAAAACTGAAAGATTTGCTTCATAATAGATATCTGTAAAATTAGCGTCTCTTTCAGGATCTGGATTCATACCAGCAATAACTATATCTAACATTCCAGTTGATAATCCACCCAAAAGCTTATCAAATTCCATATCTTTTATTTCTAGTTCCACTCCTAATTCATCAGCTATATAGTTTGCAATTTCAATATCAAATCCAACAATTGTATCTTTTCCATCTACAAGAGCATGGAATTCAAAAGGTGGGTAATCTGCACTTGTTCCTAATATAAATTTCCCCTTGTCAAGTATTTCTTGCAATTTGCTATCTTCTGTAACTAAATTATCTTCTGTTTCCACAACTGTATCTAAATCATTTTCTACATCTTTCTTTTCCTCGCTTGACTCACCATTTCCGCAAGCTACCAAAAC
This sequence comes from uncultured Tissierellaceae bacterium, assembly GCA_964428475.1. Taxonomy (GTDB): domain Bacteria; phylum Bacillota; class Clostridia; order Tissierellales; family Tissierellaceae; genus JARICQ01. Next base: position 18,153 of record CAYRYO010000013.1, on the reverse strand, counting down.
AACACCAAACACCATAATCACTGCTAATAATAAACTCATCTTCTTTTTCATTTTAATATCCTCCTGTAAATAATATTTTTTAATATAAAAAAACTCGTCTCTTAAATAAGAGACGAGTAATATACCCGCGGTGCCACTCTAATTGTATTTTAATTATCTAAAATACAACTCAAATCAAATAACGCTTTGACTGCGGGGTAGGATACTCACCACTAGGTTTTGTCCTATCCATTTCAGCAACTCTTTTCATTAAGCTTTCCATCTACTGGCTCTCACCTTATCCAGTTCTCTGTAGGATGTACTAGTCAAAATTACTCTTTGCATCGTTAACACTTTAAATTATTTTTAATTGTCCTTAAATGTTGCTTTAAATTCTTCCTTTATTTGATTTAGTAGATTTTCATCTTTAATGGCCTCTACTGCTGTTGCTACTAATGCGTATATGGAATGTTCCATGCCTTTATAAGCTATATCAGTAAGGGTAGATTGGGCGAACTCAACTGTGTGTCCAACTACATTTTCATTGTTTTCTACTATGGCAAAATGTGGGTGGATAGATGGACAAACGTGGCTTACATCTCCCATATCAGAGGATCCCTTGCTTGCCTTTCCTTCTAATATATTTTCTACGCCTATATTCTTTAAATGTTTTTCATATATAGCAGATAAGGTTTTATTGGTAACCATGCCTTTGTAAATTTTTTCATATACAGATATTTCTAGTTCTGCTCCTGTGGCTAGTGCAGCAGCCTTTGCACAGTTTGTAACTTTTTCCTTTAATTCTTCCATATATCCTAATACGGGACTTCTTAAATAAAAGTCTGCTATGGCTAAGTCTGGAACTATATTTGCAGCCTTACCGCCTTCTGTGATTACTCCATGAATTCTAGATGAATCTAGGATATGTTCTCTAAGCGCATTTATGGAATTAAATAACATTATACATGCGTCTAGTGCATTAATTCCTTTTTCTGGTGAACTTGCAGCATGAGCTGATTTTCCTTTGAAGGTAAATCTCAAGGGAACTAATTCTGCTGTAGTTCCACTTAACTGATGCTTTGAAGCTGGATGAGATATCATAGCTATATCAATATCATTAAAAACTCCACGATTTGCCATATCTACCTTTACACCAAAGTTTTCCTCAGCAGGTGATCCTAATACATATACATTTCCACCAATTTCATCTATAAGATTTCTAAGTACGATACTAGCACCTGTAGTCGTAGCGCCTAGTAAATTGTGTCCACAGCCATGACCTATACCTGGCAAGGCATCATATTCTACTAAGTATGCAATAGTAGGGCCAGGCTTTTTTCCTTTGTAGACTGCCTTAAATGCTGTTTCAAACCCTAAAAAATGTTCCTCAATAGAAAATCCATATTTATTTAATATATCTTTATGCGCTTTAGAGGATTTGTATTCTTGTAATCCTATTTCTGGATTTTGATATACATACTCATTTAATTTTTTCAATTCATCTTTTATCTTATCAATGTGATTTTTGATTTTCTTATCTATGATATCCAACCTCCCTATAAGTATTTTTTGAATATAAAAAAACTCGTCTCTTAAATAAGAGACGAGTAATATACCCGCGGTGCCACTCTAATTGTATTTTAATTATCTAAAATACAACTCAAATCAAATAACGCTTTGACTGCGGGGTAGGATACTCACCACTAGGTTTTGTCCTATCCATTTCAGCAACTCTTTTCATTAAGCTTTCCATCTACTGGCTCTCACCTTATCCAGTTCTCTGTAGGATGTACTAGTCAAAATTACTCTTTGCATCGTTAACACTTTAAATTATTTTTTATATTATAAATGAGTATAAAGTAAAAAAAAACATTTGTCAAGCAAAATTTAAAATTATTTATATTTTGCCAATTATAAAACTTGATGGATTAATTGCATTTATTATGTATAATATATATAAAGCTTGTTTTAAATTTAATAACTAATGTTTCAAAAGGATTGGTGATATTGAATGAAGAATATCAGGGGAAAGGTCTTCAGATTATGGTTGCTAGTAACTATTATATTAACAATAGTATGGATGATTGTTGTATGGACGATATATGATAGTCAATGTAGCAATGAAGAATCTTTTTTAAATGAAGAATTAAAACGTTTTGAAGGGGAAGTTAGTTCTACTTTAATAACATATAAGATGTTTTCAAATTATATATTTGATGAAATAAATGAAGACCAAGAAATCATGTCAATTATGTCTGAAGCAAATTTTGCTTCAGATCAAGAAAAGGCAATTCTTAGAGAAAAATTATATAATAAAGTATACAAGAAATATTCAAGCATGAAAAGATATGAATATAGACAGTTACATTTTCATCTACCAAATACGGAAAGTTTCCTTAGAGTTCATTCACCTGATAATTATGGAGACATTCTTTCAGATGTTCGGGAAAGTGTACGATTGGCAAATGAAAATATGGTAAGTATTTCTGGCTTTGAAGAAGGACGGATTTTTAATGGTTTTAGATATGTTTATCCCTTAAAGCATAATAATAAACATATAGGATCTGTAGAAATTTCTATATCGAGTGCTTCAGTAATAGAAGTGCTTTCAAAACTTTATACTGATCGAGAGTTTTATTTTATTATTCAAAAAGATGCTGTTGAGGAAAAGGTATTTGATAAAGAAATGATAAATTACAAAGATTCATATATTCTTGATGATTATTATGTTGATAAAGAAGTAAATAGGATTACCAATGTTTATAATAAAATCGTTCCAGATTCTAAAGAAAAGTTTTTTAAGGGATTAAGAGAAAACAATATTGAAAAGATCAAAGGTAAAAAGAGTTTTTCAACAATATATAAATTTAATGGAAAAGATTATACAATAAAGTACTTATCTATTGAAAGCATTAAACAAGATCCTATTGCCTATTTGATTTCTATATCAGAAAGTATTGGATATGAGAAATTCAGCAAAAATATGAATTTACAGATTATATTAGTTACACTTTTAGTGCTATTTATTATTATTTTTGGTTTAGTATTAGCTATTTATCACAATAAAATAAAAGATATCTCAGAACGAGATTATTTAACAAATATATATAATAGAAATAAATTTTACGAAATTGTTAATAAAGAAGCAAGTTGTTCTAGGCGGTATAAATATGATTCATCTATTATGCTTATGGATATAGACAATTTTAAAAATATTAATGATAGTTGTGGGCATGAATGGGGAGATCAAGTGCTAAAAAGTTTAGTAAGTGAAGTCTCAAAGAATATTCGTGATACTGATGTTTTTGCACGTTGGGGCGGGGAAGAGTTTGTATTGTTGCTGCCACATACTAAAAAGGATGATGCAATCAAAGTAGCAGAAAAAATTAGAATTTTAATTGATGAATCTGAGACTGAAAAATTAAAAGGAGTCACTATAAGTATTGGGGTATCGGAAATTGATTCTGAAAACTATGATATTGATAGTGCAATCAAACTCGCAGATCAAGCCATGTACAGTGCAAAAAGAAGTGGCAAAAACAAGGTATGTTTTTCTTGTAGTAATAGCTAAGATAATATATATAATATGAGGAGTGATTAATATGAAATCAAATATTTTATTAGAGTCTGGGACCGGTGAGGTTGAAATACTAGAATTTATAGTTGGTGGTAAAAGCTATGGTATAAATGTTATCAAAGTGAAGAGAATTGTAGAAATTGATAATTTAACTAAATTGCCACTAACAGCACCTTCTATAGCAGGGATTACCTTGTACAGAAATGAAGTTATTACACTTATTAATTTAAACTATGTACTAGATAATGAAAATTTCACTAATGAAAATTCAAAGATAATTATCTCGGAGTTTAACCAAACAACAGTAGCCTTTATTTTCGATAGCATTGTTGGTATACGCCGACTAACATGGGAAGATATCAAAAAACCAGATGATATTTTAAATAATCAGCTGGTAATAGGCAATGTTGTTTTTGATAATAGAATAATACTACTTTTAGATTTTGAGAAAATCGTCACAGATATTAATCCTGAAGTTGGGATTACACTTAGTAAAGCAGAAAATATACCCCAATTAGATAGATCTAATGTGAGACTAGTTTTGGCAGATGATTCAGCTATGATAAGAGAGCTTCTTAAAAATACTTTAACTAGTGCAGGATATAAAAATATGATATTTTTTAACGATGGCAAGGAAACATTAAATTACCTGCTTGAACTTGCTAAAGAAGAAAAAGAAGAGTTTATTAAAAAGGCACATATACTAATCACAGATATTGAAATGCCCCAAATGGATGGACATACACTTACAAGAAGCATTAAAGGGCATCCAATATTAAAAACTCTCCCTGTAATCATATTTTCCTCTTTAATAACAAATGATTTAAAACACAAGGGGGACTCAGTAGGTGCTGATGCTCAAATGAGCAAACCAGAAATTGGGAGTCTAATTGAGGTTGTAGATAGTCTCTCGGTCAAAAGTGTAAGCAAATAGAGTTTACTAGAAAGGTAAATAATCGGATGAACTCACTTGTGATTTATAGAATATAAATAAGTGAAAAGATACATTACAGGTATAAATACTTGTGATGTATTTTTTTACAGAAAACTAAGTAAAGATTTATTGAAAGTATGGATATGTCTGTAGATATTGCAATAATTAGCACAAGTGCATTATCAATCTGATATAATAATTATGGTGATTGAAAAAAATACAAACTAAAATGTATGATTCAAGTATCAAGAATAGGAGGGCAAGCGTTATGAAGATAATCACAGGTAGAGCTAAATCTGGAAAGTCCCAATATATATATGATCAAATAAAAAGGGAGATAAATAAAGATAGAGGTGAGAAGCTCATACTATTAGTTCCTGATTTAATGACCTATCAAGTAGAATATGATATCATCGAAAGGCTTGAGCTAGAGGGAATGATCAGTTTAGAGGTTCTTAGCTTTAAAAGACTTTCACATAAGATAATAGATGAATCAGGTAGAAAAAATGATGCTAGTGATATAGATAGTTTAGGAAAGATAATGCTTTTAAAGGAGATCTTTGAAGAAAATGGGCATAAGCTAAAATTATTTAAAAATACCTTGTGGCATACAGGATTTTTAAAAGAATTTAGTCATCTTATAGAGGAATTAAAGCAGAATTTAATTAGTGTAGGGAACTTGGAAAATGCAAGAGAAGATATAGATGATACTTTTTTAAAAGATAAATTATCGGATATAATTCTCATATATTCAGAGTACAATAAAAAGACAATGGACAATTTGCTTGATGAAGAGGATCTATACGATATTGCCATTTCAAATATAGAAAGCTCAAACTACATAAAAAATTCTAAGATTTGGATTGACGGATTTGAAAGTTTCAATCAACAAAGATTAAAGCTAATTAAAACACTTGGACAGCATTCAGGGGATTTGACCTTATCACTAAATATAGATAGAAAATATCTTGATGATTTAGAGTCATTTGATGATTGGGAAGCCTTTAAGACTATACACGATACATTTAAAGCTATTGAATCTGTTAGAGAAGATGATATCGATATAATATCTCTAATAGAAAATGGGATTCAAAATGAAGAAATCAAAATGATTGAAAAGAATATGTTTGCAATTGATTTTGATAAGTATGATAAATCAATTGAGAATATAGAGATTTACTCTTCTATGGATAGATATGCTGAAATAGAAACAACTGCGCAAAAAATTATATCCTTGGTAAGGGATAAGAATTATAGATGGAAGGATATAAAGATAGCAGTTTCAGACCTAGAAGCCTATATGATAGATATAAAAAAGTTATTTCATAAATTTGAAATACCATATTTTGCAGATATAAAAAGAGACATCACAAACAACCATCTTAGCAAATATATACTGTCTATATTAGATATGTTTATATGGAATTTTAGATATGATGATGTATTTCAATATCTTAAAAGTGGATTTTCTTCATTGAATAGTGAAGAGGTAGATCTCATAGAAAACTATGCACTAGAGCATGGAATCCAAGGAACAAGCTGGTTTAACACTATAAATACCTCCTCTATAGAGGATATAAGAAGAAAGTTTGTCTCTGACTTTAAAGGGAAATTCGATGAGTTTAAAAACCTATCTACAATAAATGAAATAACTGGGTTTTTATTTGCTTATCTAAAAAGCCACACTATAGATAAGCAAATAGCTAAACAAATAGATATATTTAAAACACAAGGCAAATATGAAGAAGCCAGTGAATATTCACAGACTTGGAATAGTATCATGACTATGTTTGAACAGATCCTATCTATAGGAAATGGCAGGGAAATTGATCCGGCGGAATATAGGGAAATATTGGAGACGGGACTTTCGGAAATCCAGATTAGCCTTATTCCACCTACTATAGATAGGGTTGAGATAGGGGATATAGAAAGCATTGCAGTAAGCAAGCTAGAAGTATTATTTATACTAGGTGCAAATGAGGGCAGCCTTGATTCAGGAAAAACAAAGGGGATCTTACTAGATGATGAAATAGAAATTTTGTCAAAATACGGTATTAAAATCGTAAATTGTCTGGATTTTTCATATTTCAAAAAAAGGCATATGATTTATAAATTATTTACAAATCCAACAGACAAGCTATATATGAGCTATTCCCTTGGGACAACAGATGGAAAGCCATTGGAGCCTTCATTGTATCTAGATATATTAAAGATGATTTTTCCCAAATTAAGGCAAGGATCTGAAATTTCAGTGGAAAATCAATATCAGTATATATCAAGAGACAGGGCAGTTTATGATGATTTAATCCAAAATATCAATAATTACATTGATGGTGGTGAAATTGATGATATTTGGAAAACAATATATGCTTGGTATAAAGAAAATGACTCTCAAAAATACAATATGATAAGAGATGCTTTTAATTATAAAAATACAATCCCTAGAGTATCAAGTGAAGATAGCAAGAAGATATTTGATGAAGAAATTAGCATGACAGTTTCAAAACTAGAGAGCTATGCAGAATGTCCATTCAAGTACCTTGTAAAAAACATATTAAGGCCTGAGCCCAGGCTTACTCAAAAGATAGAGTTTTATGATATTGGAAATATATATCATGGGGTTTTGGAGGACTTTATAGATAGGATAATAGCAGAGGATAAAAGAATAGCTGATCTAAATGAAGATGATGTATATGAAATGGTAGGGGAGTCTATAGATGATGTATTTTGTGAATACTCTAAAAAGATACCGGCATTAAACGCAAATAGCAGAAATAGATATTTAAAGAAGAAGGCAACAAGGGTCCTAAAGAGAACAGCTTTAATATTGATTGAACAGTTGAAAAGAGGCGAGTTCCTCCCCAAGTATACTGAACTCAAAATTGGAATGATAGATGAAAAAGAATCGGGACAATCGATTGATAGCTTGGATATAAGGACAAAAGATCACACTATAAGACTTAGAGGAATAATAGATAGGGTTGATGCATTTGAAGATGAAAATGGAGATTTATATATAAATATTATAGATTATAAATCATCAAAAAAGGATATTGATCCCACAGATACTTATGAGGGATTCCAAGTTCAACTTCTGGTGTATTTAAAGGCAATTTTAGAAAATGGTGAAAGGTTATTTGGCAAAAAACCAAAGATCGCTGGAGTCTATTACTATCATATAGATGATCCTCTTATAAGAGATGTAGATGAAGATATAGATAAACATATACTAAAGAGCTTGAAATTGAAGGGGTGGCTGCTAAAAGATAAGGATATCATATACAAGATAGACAAAGATATTGCACAGTTTTCAGATATAATTCCAGCAGGTATAAAAGGCAATGGAGATTTTACAAGTGCTTCTAGGGCATTTACACAAGATGAATTTGATGCAGTTTTAGATTATGTATATTCAAAGATAAGCAGTTTGTCAGAGGAAATTTTAGATGGCAATTTTGATATTAGCCCTTATAGAAAAAAAGATGGATCTAGGGCGTGTTCATATTGTGACTATAGGAGCATTTGTCAGTTTGACATTTCTATAGGAAATCAATATAGACAAATAAATACTATTACAAACAAGGATTTTTTAGATAAGATTTCAGAAAAGGTGGTAGATTAAAATGGAATGGACAAAAGATCAAAAGAGAATAATAGATTTAAGAGATTCCAATATACTTGTATCTGCTGCAGCTGGATCTGGTAAGACTGCTGTACTTGTTGAGAGAATAATAAGTCTGGTCAGAGATGAAAGTAGAAATATAGATGAATTTTTGGTGGTTACATTTACAAATGCAGCTGCTACAGGAATGAAGCAAAAGATTCAAAAGGCATTGCTAGAGGCATCTCACAGTGGAGAAAACACAAGACATATAAGAAAACAACTGAGTTTATTAAATAAGGCCTATATCACAACACTACATTCATTTTGCATGGATATAGTTAAGAGTAATTTTCACATAGTAGGACTAGATCCAAGCTTTAGACTTGCAGATACTAGCGAAGCAAATATTATCTTCTACCAATCTATTGACGAGGTGCTTGAAAATGCATATAGGGAAGGCACGGAAGAGTTTAGAATATTGGCAGAATCATTTGGTGAAAATAGGGGAGATACAGAGCTGTGTAAGATTGTGGATAAATTATATAATTTCTTGCTTAGTTTTCCAGATCCTCTTAAATGGTTAAAGAAGAGTGTAGATATGGTCAATATCACAGCAGAAGCGTTTAAAGATTCACCCTGGAATAGAGAAATTTTAAAATATATAAATATGCAGGTAGATGGAGCTAAAGGACTAGTAGAACTAGCCTTAAAGATATGCAATGAAGCTGATGGACCAGCTGCATATGAAGGAAAGTTAAAGGAGGATCTGGATATATTAAATAAACTGTTAGATATATGGGATTTTGAGTCTTCTATAGATGCAGTTCAAGCTTTCAAGGCTCCTAGATTGAATACTATTAAAAAAGATGAGATTTTAAATGTAGAAAAACAAAAACAAGTTCAAGATTTAAGAAATGACTACAAAAAAAATATAAATTTATTGAAGGACTTGTTTCCATATAGGGATATAGACAGATATATAGAAGATTTAAACCATATGTACAAGCCTATGAAGGCTCTAGAGACTATCATAATTCAACTGGATAAGACATATAAAAGCAAAAAACAATCTAAATCTATCCTTGACTTTAATGATCTAGAACATTATGCACTTGAGATACTTAGAAATAAAGAAGATAGTCCTTCTGATATAGCTAATTTCTATAGGAAAAAATTAAGATATATATTTATAGATGAGTACCAAGATAGTAATAGTTTGCAAGAGGCTATAATAGATCAGATTAAAAGAGATGACAATCTATTTATGGTTGGAGATGTAAAGCAAAGTATATATAGGTTTAGACTCGCTGATCCCGGCATATTCAACGATAAATACAAGACTTATACAAGAGATCAGGAAAATTTAAAAGACAATACAATCCACAGACTAGTAGAATTAAATAAAAACTTTAGAAGCAGAAGGGAAATTCTAGATGCTACAAACCTCATATTTTCAAATATCATGACAATTGAACTAGGTGAAGTCGACTACAATGATAATGTGTTTCTTCGCTGTGGAAATGATGAATTTGTAGATTCAAATCATGTCGAGCTAAATATCATAGATAAGACTGGAGAGATTGATCCAGACAATCCAGATCCTATAAATGAGGAACTAGAATTCATGGAAACAGCTGAAATGGAAGCCCTCTTTGCTGCTAGAAAGATCAAAGATCTCTTAAAGGAAAAAACCTTTGATGGTGATAGTGAAGATGGGCTTAGGGATATAGAATACAGGGATATTGTGATATTATCCCGGGCAGTGGGAAAGACTGCTACTGTATTTGAACAAGTATTTAGAAGGGAAGAGATACCCTTTTATTTTGAAGGTGGAACTGGCTATTTTGAAACTGTAGAAATACAAGTAATGATAAATCTACTCAAGCTAATTGACAATACAAGACAAGATATTCCACTGATAAGTGTTATGAGATCTCCAATCGGGAAATTCACTACAGAAGAATTAATACAAATAAGATTAAAATATAAAAGAGGAAGCTATATAGATTCATGTAAAGAATATATAAATAAGATAGAGCAAGATGCAAGTGAAGAAAACTTTTCCAAGGATTTAATCTTGAAATTACAAAGCTTATTTGGAAGAATCAAGAGATGGAGAAGGCGAAGCATGTATACACCCTTAAATGATTTGATTTGGGAAATATTAATGGAAACTGGATATTATAATTTTGTAGCTACACTTACAAATGGAAAGGTCAGACAAGCTAATTTAAGGCTTCTTTCAGACAAGGCATATGAATTTGAAAAGACATCCATGAAGGGACTCTTTAAGTTTTTAGTGTATATAGAAAAGATAAATCTAAATACTCTGGACAGCTCAGCTACAGCAAAGACACTGGGTGAAAATGACAATGTAGTTCGTATGATGACCATACACAAAAGCAAGGGCTTAGAATTTCCCACAGTAATACTGTGTGGATTAAGTAAAAAATTCAATATCATGGATAGGACATCTAAAGTATTGATGCATAAGGAATATGGAATAGCTGCTAAATATATAAATATAGAAGAGCGAAGTGAAAAAAATACAATTGGAAGAATAGCAATATCTGAAAAGATCAAATCAGAGAATTTATCAGAAGAGATGAGAATACTCTATGTAGCCATGACCAGGGCAGTAGATAGATTGATAATGTGCGGTACTGTAAAAGAAATGGATTCTAGTTTTAAGAGGTGGAGAAAAGGACATTCACACTACTTCTTATACAAAGGCAATTCATATATGGATTGGATTGGCAGCTGTCTATTTAAAGGCATGAATTCCTATGAGATAGAGGAGATTTTAGAATGTGGAAAACTTGGAGAATGGAATATAAATAGGATTTCAATTCAAGACCTACCAAGCTATGCAAAAATAGATAGGGATATAAATATTATGGAGAAAATTGATAAACTTACACAAGGAATTGAGGTCAAGAGATATAGGGAAATAGATAAATTGTTAAACTTTAAATATCCCAAACAAGCTTCCATAGATCTTCCAGCTAAATTATCTGTAACTGCTATTAAAAACTTAAATAGTGAAAAGTTTAAAAGGTTAAGATACAAGAATCCTCAAATTTCTAAGATTCTTGAATTTAACAAAGAAAATACTAGTTTTGATTTAGACAAGGTTGCTATTAAAGGCTCCGAAATTGGGACTCTTATACACCTTGTGATGGAGCATATAGATATAAGATCCAATTTAGATAGGGATGGATTAATAGGACAATTAAATGAGATGAATTTAAACAATATTATAAGACAAGCAGAATTAAGATTTATATCTAAAAATTACTTAAATAAAATTGAAGATTTTTTCAAATCTGGGATAGGTCAAAGAATGATAAAGTCCAGTATAGTAAAGAGGGAAGCCCCTTTTATAATTAAAAAGAAGGCAGATGAGATACTAGACAACTTAGATAAAGATGATTTTATTCTTGTGCAGGGAGTTATAGACTGCTATTTTGAAGAAGATGGGGAGATCGTGATAATTGACTATAAGACCGATAGCGTAAAAGATGATAATATAGAAGGGATTAAGCTTGAATATAAAGATCAAATTGACCTATATAGGGAAGCAATAGAAAAAATAACAAGAAAAAAGGTAAAAGAGTCATATTTATATTTATTATCATCAGGAACTTGGGTATCTATGAATTAAGGGAAGGAGAGACATTTTATGATAAAAACTAAGAGACTAGATTTGATCCAAGCGACCAAAAATGATATTAATACAATTATAGAGATTGAAGAGCACAAAGAAAATAGGGATTATATATGGATTGGAACATATGAAGAGCATTTGAATGAAATTAGTGATCCTAATCATCTATTGTTTATGTTTAAAGAAAGAAGTACAGGAGAAATAGTTGGATATTGCCTTATAGGTCTTGATTTTAAATCAAATAAATTTGAAATTAGAAGAATAGCAATTATAAAAAAAGGAATAGGTTATGGCAAGGAGTCAATGAAAGCCCTTATTAAGCATGCATTTGAGGAAACTGATACAAACAGATTGTGGTTAGATGTATATCCTGATAATACGGTAGGAATTAAATTGTATGAAGGTCTGGGTATGCATAGAGATGGAGTATTAAGACAAAATTATAGGTCGGAGAGAGGATATCTAGATCAGGTAGTTTACTCAATTTTGAGGGAAGAGTATGAAGTTTGGAATAAGGATAAATATTAAAGCTTTAAGCGATTATCAATTGACTTTATGAAAAATTAGCTATATAATAAAACTGAGTTAAAATAATAACAAAATGGGAGCCCGATTAATCTGGCTGAGAGTAAGCTATAAATGCTTTGACCTGTAACCTGATCTGGATAATGCCAGCGGAGGGAAATATTGATTAGATTATAATATTTTATACCCTTTGTCTAGTTTAGGACAGGGGGTATTTTTATATAAAAATTATTAAGGGAGGATTTAAAATGTCAAATGTCAATGTGAGTTTACAAGTTTTACCGGGAGTTCCTGATAAGGATATATATGACGTAGTAGACAAGGTTATTGAACATATCAAAAAATCAGGAGTTAAATATGAAGTTGGACCTATGGAAACTACAATGGAAGGAGAACTAGATCTTCTTTTAGAAATAGTTAAGGATGCTCAGGATATTTGTGTAAAGGAAGGAGCAGAAAGGGTAGTATCTATGGTTAAGATTGATTATAAGCCAGAGGGCGTGACAATGGATGAAAAAGTTGGAAAATATAGGAGATGAAGTAATCTCAATTAGTTTTTTTGCTATATTGGTTTTTATTTGGGAAATCGTGGCTAAGTTAGAAGTAGTACCCACTTATATTTTGCCAGCACCAACAAAAATAATAAAAACCCTTTTTACAAATCTACCAATACTAAAGGAACATATTATAGTTACTTCAATGGAGGCCTTGGTTGGATTTATAATATCAATTATATTTGCTGTAGTTATTTGCATGATTATGGATAGTATCCCCATAGTTAAAAAAGCGGTGTATCCACTGATAATTACATCTCAAACTATACCAATTGTAACAATAGCTCCACTATTTGCTATTTGGTTTGGATTTGGATATCTGCCTAAGGTTATTATAGTAGTTCTAGTTTGTTTTTTTCCAATAACAATCAGCTTGTTAGAAGGTTTAGCATCTGTAGAAGAAGATCTCTTAAATCTAATTAAATCTATGGGAGCTAGTAAATTGCAACTATATAAAATGGTTAAATTACCAGCAGCTATGCCAAGCTTTTTTTCTGGATTAAAGATTTCAGCCACTTACAGTATTATGGGGGCTACTATAGGAGAATGGGTTGGAGGAAAGAATGGACTGGGAGTATATATGCTAAGGGTAAAGCATTCTTTTGCAACAGACAAAGTCTTTGCAACTATTATAATAATCACTTTATTAAGCGTGGCAATGCTTAAAGTAATTGCTGCTATTGAAAAACGATCTATGCCATGGGTATACAATCAAGATCAAAAGATTGGAGAGGATTAATAATGTTAAAAAAAAGATTAAGTTTATTTATTATTATGCTTTTAATAATGGGAGTGTTCGTTGGATGTACAAGCAATGAGCCAGCACAAGAAGAACTAGAAAAGGTAACTTTAGTTTTAGACTGGGTGCCAAATACAAATCATACGGGCTTGTATGTTGCTTTAGAAAATGGATATTACGAAGAAGAAGGACTTGATGTAGAGATAATTCAACCTACAGCAGGTGGAAGTGCAGATCTTATTGCAGCGGGTCAAGGTGAATTTGGAATTAGCTATCAAGAGCAGGTAACATATGCAAGAACTGCACAAGATCCACTGCCAGTTAAGGCTATAGCAGCTGTAATCCAGCACAATACTTCTGGATTTGCATCTCCTGCAGATAAGAACATTGAAACAGCAAAAGATTTTGAAGGTAAAAAGTATGGTGGATGGGGATCACCAGTTGAAGAAGCTTTGTTAAGGGGATTAATGGAAAAAGAAGGTGGAGATTTCAACAAACTGGAAATGATAGATATTGACGCATCAGATTTTTTCGCCAGTGTAGAAAACCATGTAGATTTTACTTGGATTTATTATGGCTGGGATGGTGTAGCAGCAGAACTTAGAGATTTTGATATTAACTTTATTAAATTGCAAGATGTGGAAGCAGACTTAGACTTTTACACTCCTACTATTATTGCTCATGAGACATTATTGAATGACAAACCAGAACTAGCAAAGAAGTTTCTAAAAGCTACTTCTAAGGGATATGAATTTGCCATTGATAAACCAGAAGAAGCAGGTAAGGTGTTACTCAAATATGTTCCAGAATTAGATGAGAAAATGGTAGTAGCTAGTCAAAAATATTTAGCGAAAGAATATAAGTCTGAAGTTCAAAGATGGGGAGAAATGAAAGAAGAAGTATGGGAGACCTATGGCAATTGGATGTTTGAAAACAATTTATTAGAAAGCGAATTAGAGGCAGAAAAAGCCTTTACCAATGAATTTTTACCAGAGGAGTAAATATGAAAAAGATTGAGATTAAGGGTGTAAGTAAGAGTTTCGTCAACTTACATACATTAGATAATATTTCTCTAATTCTTGAAGAAAACCAATTTGTAACTATACTAGGGCCTAGTGGCAGTGGGAAGAGTAGCTTATTCAATATTATTGCAGGGCTTTCAATACCTGATAGTGGGGAAGTATTGATAGAAGGAGAAGATTATATAGGTAAAACGGGAAGAGTAAGCTATATGCATCAAAAAGACCTGCTCTTGCCTTGGAAAGATATATTGGGAAATGTATGTGTACCGCTGATTTTAAAGGGAAGTTTAAAAGGTGATGCAGAAGAAAAGGCATTAAAGTACTTCCATCTTTTTGGATTGGATGGTTTTGAAAAAAACTATCCAAATCAACTTTCAGGGGGGATGAGGCAAAGGGCGTCACTTCTAAGGACTTATTTATTTTCCAATGATATTATGCTATTAGATGAGCCTTTTGGTGGACTTGATGCTATTACAAAACGCAAGATGCAACATTGGCTGTTAGAAGTATTTAAAAACTTAAATGCATCTATACTTTTTATCACTCATGATATTGATGAGGCTATTTTCTTATCGGACAAAGTATATGTTTTTTCAGAAAGACCTGCATCTATCAAAGCTATATTTGAAGTCGATATAGAAAGGCCAAGAGATATAAATACTTTTACAAGTAAAGAATTCAATCAAATGAAGAAGGAAATATTAGATTTACTATAGGAGGGTTAATATGGCTATATTTGATAAGGAAGCAGGCGATTATGATGAATGGTATACATCTAAGTTAGGAGATTTTGTAGATAAGGTAGAGACAGACCTGGCTTTTTCACTTTTTAAACCTAATTCTGGGATGAAGATATTAGATGTAGGATGTGGAACAGGAAATTTTAGTATAAAGTTGGCTGAAATGGGATGCAAGGTTGTCGGTATAGATAAATCAGAGGAAATGCTTTCTAAGGCAAGGGTTAAAGCTAAATCTAAGGGATTAGATATTGAGTTTCATACTATGGATGTTTATGATTTAGAGTTTTCTGATGAAAGTTTTGATGGTGTTTTTTCTATGGCAGCTTTTGAATTTATAAAAGAAGTTCAAAGTGCATATGATGAGATGTATAGGGTGTTAAAGAAAGATGGATATTTATTAATTGGTACAATCAATGAAGAAAGTAAGTGGGGAGAGCTTTATCTTTCAAAGCCATTTCAAGAAAATAGTGTGTTTAAATACGCAGATTTTAAATCTATGGATGATATGAAATCATGGAATACTAAGGAAATCATCAGTAGTGGAGAATGTTTATTTATTCCACCTAATATAGAAGAAAAACATATTAGCATAAAAAGAGAAGAAGAACTTTCATCTAGTGAAAGAGGGGGATTTATATGTGTCCTATGGGAAAAGGAGAAATAATTTCTTGTCAAATTAGTTATTTTCCAATTGATTCAATAAGATATATAGAAGATATAGACAAGGTATTGGAATTGATCAAGGATTCTGCTTTAGAGTATAATGTAGATGTTTTATCTACTACAATTAGAGGGGACTCAGATAAAGTGTTTAATTTAATTGCCAATATTCACAAAGAAATGTCGAATAAAGATTGCAAGTATACTATGAATATAATGCTTTCTAATATTTGTGGCTGCTGATTATTATGAAAAATAAGAGCCTTAAGTCTTTTAGTGTCAAAAGATTTAAGGCTTTTGTAATTAGTTAATAGAAATTTTATCTTCGCTTTCATAGAAGATATTTTCTTTTTCCACACCTTTATCTAAAAGAATATTATAGCTATCGGCAATCATATTTTTAGAACCGCACATATATACTTTATAATCTTTAAGATCTATAGTTTTCAAAAGATCAGTGACATAGCCCTTTTTTACAAGGCTAGAATTATCTCTAGATACTACTGGAAGGTACTCAAAGTGTTTGTATTCATCGTTTAATGATTTAAAATAATCATGGTATATAAATTCATTTTCAAATCTTTGACCATCTAAAAGTTTAACTTCTTTTAGCGAAGAATTATTTAAAAGTATATCCTTAGATAGACCTACAAAAGGAGTTATGCCAATCCCATTTCCTATAAAGAGAACTTTATCAGCAGATTTATCAGGGACTAATTCATCACCCATAGGTCCTTCAAGCTCTATCATATGTCCAATCTTAAATTCATTGAAAATAATTTCAGTTCCATAGCCTTTTTCTACTTTTTTGATGATTACACTGAGATGATTGCTATCTTCATTGTATGATGAAATAGAATATGCCCTATATGATTCAGGGTCATCCTGGATCTTTACTAGTATAAATTGACCTGCTTTATAATCTACCTTTTTAGGAGATTGGAAGGAAAAGGTGTATTCTTTGATATCATTGTTTAAATCTTTAATATCTACTATTTTAGATAATATTTTTTGCCTTTCTTTATAGCCATTATTTGAAGTTGACTGTTTTATTTTATTAGCCTGCTTTAAAGTAGAAAGAGATAAGATGCCAGCAGGACAATTCTCCACGCATGTAGAACATTTAATGCAATTAGGATTATCAAATTGATTGTTGCTAGAAAATTCCAAGTAAGGTGTCAGTTGGAATGGACAAACTCTCGAACATTTCCCACATGAATGACATAAATCTGGGTTAGAAATAGTTATCTTTTTCTCAGTTTTTTTAGTGATACCGAGTGCCTTGCCTAATTTATGAGAAACTTTTTGTATAGATCCCATAGGGCAAAATTGGCACCAGGTTCTTGAGTTTACAAATATTGCAAGAAAACCACCTACAATCAATACCATTAAGTATGTATTTGAAAACAGCATCCCTAATTTTTCTAAAAATGCAAGACTTCCCCAAAGTTTAGAAATTTTTATTAATTTTCTAGAAAAGTTAATGGTAAAGAAGAGTAAAAAACTGAATATCATAGGTTTTGATCGCACAAAGTTAGGGATTTTTTTGTTTCTAGATATTGGTGAAAGAACCCTATCAAACAAACTTCCATGTGGACAAATATTTCCACACCAGTATCTTCCAGTAAAGAAGCCAGAAATAGTTAATCCAGCCATAATAAACACAACGGCCAATCCCAATTTTGGTTCCCATAGTCCTCCAATGGCAACTAAGACAGTAAATATCCAACCATAATTCCTAAGGGTGCTAAATATCCGATTTGTTTTAATATAATAATTTTTCAAGTGAAAGACCTCCTAAATAAATTTTATATACCATACGGGGGTATATTTATTATAATATATTAAATAAGTTTTGTAAAGAGAAAAATGAATAATATGCCAAGTAAATCGTACATATAAGGGGTATCAATAAACCTATATAAATCCATTTTTAAAAATAAATTTATATTACAAAGAGATGGGCAAAGAAATTCCAATAGAGATGCTAAATTGAAGATTGTAATTTTAAATAAAAATGATATGGAAAAGGTATTTTCAATTAAGGATGAAATAAGGCCTATCAAAGATGCCTTGGAGTTTTATTTAAAAGGAATTGGCAAAATAATTGAATTTCGAGCAGTATGTTTTCTGAGTTAAAAAAATGGCTCAA
>CAYRYO010000012.1:3808-40689 GCA_964428475.1 uncultured Tissierellaceae bacterium | reverse complement strand
TATAATGTGTCTCCTGATTTAATGGTATAACTGAAACTTCCCCATGGACACCTTCCATGTCCTTGATAATTTTCCATATTTACCCACCCTTCTTTATTATTCTTTGCATTAATATAGTATGCATTTGGGTGGATAAGAGTTACGAATTTTTATATTAAAGAATCATTTGTTTTAGGCCTCTTCTATTTAACCAATCTTTATTGCACCTACAGGGCATTTATCTCTTGCCTCTATAGGCTCCTCCTTACTATCTACTTTTATATAATCAACTATAGTTACTGCACTTTTTTTGCCGCTAGCTGTATTCATTGAAAAATAATCTGGGGCAGTATTTACACATATCCCACATCCAATACAAGTTTCTTTATCTATCTTTATTTCTCCCTTATTCAAACTTTCCTCTCTAAGCGGTATATCCTCTCTTTTTACTATTTTAGATACAATATATCCCATTAGGATAATTGCTGTAACTGTCAGTATCCATCTAGTTACCATAAACTTAGTTCCAAGAAACTTTACTTCATTTGCAAGCATAGGTATCTTTACCACTGCCCAAGCACTTAGGATTACAACTATATTTCCTATACTTGCACCCTTTTTCAGAAGTGTCTTCGCTACTGGAAAGGCTGCATATATAGGGCCTGCTGAAATACTTCCAAAGGCTAGTGCCGTAAAGGAGCCACGTAGTCCAGAATTTTCACCTAGGGCCTTCATTATTACATCTTTAGGAATCCATGCATCTATCAAGGCAGTTAGTAGAAATACTACAGGCATGATTATAAGCATTTCCTTTAGATAATATCCTGTACTGCCTATTGCAAGCATTGCCTTTTCCATATTTACTATGAAAAGTATTACATAGGCAGCTAATATAGAAAATAAAAATGGATTTTTCTTTATCTTATTTATCATAGTACTACCCCCATCAATATAGAAATTGCTATTGCAAACCCAAAGCTTAACAGGTTTCTAGTAAGGGCAAATTTAGCCCCAAATTCTTTTCTCTCTAAATTAAATGTTACAAATCCAACCATTGTAAGCGTGGTAAGAAATGCTACTGCTGGCATTACACTGGCTCCCATATCAACCATAGATCCTACCAGTGGAAAGGCTACAAAAGCTGGTATAAGAGTTATACTTCCCACCAATGCCGCTACAATTGTCGCAAGCAATGGATTTGATCCACCAAGATAAGTTTTTATCATTTCAGGTGGAATAAAAGTAAGCATTAAACCTATTAAAAAAAGTATAGCTATTATTTGAGGCAGCATACTTCCCATCATGCCTTTTGATTTTTTCATTGAATCTAGGGTCTTTTTCTTATCTTTTATCATTGAATAAGCAAACCAAATAAGTGTAATTACCCAAAGTCCAATAGTAAATATATCCATAAAATCTCTCCTTTCATATCTGTCTTCTCTATAATAATACATTGTGATATAATAAAAAGTAACTAAGGTTACTTTTTGGAGGTTTTTATGAAAATAAATGATTATATTGATTTTTTGATGAGAATTCCACTTTTTAGTGGATTTGACAAGGATACATTATCTGATTTACTAGGAAGAGAAGCTCTCATTCAAAATTTTACATCCAATCAAATAATATATCTACAAAATGAAAAGGCAAATACTATGGATATAATACTAGAAGGAACTGTTATTATTCAAAATATAAACGAAAAGGGAAACACTCTCTCTATCGTTTCATTGAGTAGTGGGGATATGCTTGGGGGTAACCTTATTTTTTCAGATAAAAACGAATACCCAATGACCCTAATAGCGAAAACTAACACTAGGCTACTTCGCATGAGAAGAGATATGATTTTAAATCTATGTCAAACAGACAAGACCTTTTTAGTGCATTTACTTGAGCTTTTTTCCGATAAGGCTTTGGTGTTAACTACGAAAATTCATTCCTTGGCAAGGAAGACCATAAGAGAAAAAATAATGGACTTTCTAATCTTTGAATCTAATAGGCAAAAAAGCAAGAAGATAATTCTCACAATATCAAAAAAAGAACTAGCAGATAGATTTGGAATAGAACGTCCCTCACTCCAAAGAGAACTTAGGAAGATGAGGGACGGGGGTTTAATTGATTACGATGCAAAGAGTATTACATTGAAATAATGATACAGCAGGGTAGGGACATGGTGCTTGCGCCTATTCTTGCCCTTATCTATACTCACTTCCCCAATACTCTTCCTTTCCTATCTCCCTTAATATATTCTTCACTTCCAAGCTAGTCACGGAACTCAAGGTATTATCATACAAACCCTGTTCTTCATCTCTGCTTAGGCTACCATCTAATTTATTTTTTAATAGTTTCTTAAATAAATCTTTATCCTCTTTTGATATATTATCCATATTGTTTAAAGCTTCAATTACTGTCATTGTATTCATTTTCATAAACATTATATCTCCACTTTCAATTGCCCATATTGCCCTTTCATAATCCCCTAAATACATATCTATATAAATTATATCTGCATATCTATATTCTGTCATCTTTTCATAGTTTTCCCTAGCCTTCACATAATCTTCTCCTGCTAAATAATAATTTGCCATTTTGATATAATACATGGTATCCCTGTTTTCTTCAGTAACTTTTTCTAGTACCTCACCTACTAATTGTCTATTTTCCTTTATTTCCTTCTTATTCATAAAACTTATTACCTCAAAGGCGAATTTATGGTCACTATATTCCTTATCATATAGCTCAGCATATTGAAGTGCCTTTGGAATGTTTTTCTCTCCCTTTTTCCATCCTATACTATAAATTCTAATCAAATAAAATAGGGCTTCCTGATCTTTAGGATTTTCAATTAGCTTTTCTTGATAATGTGAAATAGCTTCTTCGTATTTTTTATCTAGTATAAGTTTCTCACCTTCATGTAAATCACCCTCTATTTCTATGCTAACCATATCTTTATAGTCACTTATTAGGGTATGATTGCTGCCTATTTGATTGTTTTCTTTATCGTAGGCATTAACTATTAATGGATATTCAACTTCTGGAATAAAGGAACCAAGTATTCCTATAGGATTAACTAGTTCTTCTTCTCCTTCAAAGGAAAGACTTGCTATTTTTCTATTTCTGTTTTCTATATAAAAATCTATACTATTGTTTTTTAGTTTTTCCTCTCCATTCTTATCTATTAATGGCACTCTATGCGATGATCCTACTCCCTTCTTTGGATCAGAGAATACTAAGGATTCTAGCTTATAATAGTCCGCTCCTTTTACACTATCCCAAGATAGATGAATCTCTTCTCCATTCTTTACTAGCAACTTTTCCTTAGGACTATTTATTTCCATTGGCGTAACAAATTCAAAGTCAAATTCCATATCAGAATTTAATTCTATAGACCATATATCTTTTCTTAAAAAGACCCTATTATACAACTGTGAGGGATGCATTCCTATTCCGATTTCATAAACCCCTTGTTTTAATCCTAGTGTTTCAAATTCTCCATTTTCATCTGTTATGGCATCTGGCTTTTCTCCACCAGTAGAGAAAACTCCTATATCTTGATTTGCATAAACTTCTACAAAAGGTAACCCTCTACCGTCGTGGCTTACTCTTCCTTTGATTTTATAATCTCCCTCAAGTTTATCCATATAATTTTCAATTTCATATTGCCCTAAATATGTATTGCTCCCTCCAAAGTAACCACTAGAATAACTAACCCCTGACCAGAAATCATCTCCACTTGGAGCTTGATAATATTCCTTGGCCTCTTCTATATTTCCTAAATGTAAATTGATATCCCCCATTAACTGATAATATTTCACATCTAATTTTTCTCCATCAATGTCTTCCAATATTTGCTTTGCACTATTGTAGTCTTTTTGTACAAAGCAGTAATAGGCTTGATAAAGTTTACTCATATATCCTATTTCTTCGTTTCCCTTATCTCTTCCCCAGTCTATCCAATAGTTTAATTTATCCATGTCTAAAATAGCTATACTGGTATCTAATAATTTCAAATAGGCTTTTGGAGAGTAGTCATCTTTATAATCCTTTTTCTCACCCATTAACAATAATCTTTCAAATGATTCCATTGCCTTTTCCATGTTTTCTGGACTTGTTCTTTCTCCACCACCCCATCCACTAAATGTTATCTTAAATTTTTCAGTTCCCCTTGTCAGACTCTCCGCGTAGCCGTATAAGCCTTGTTTTTCGTTTAATTTTATTGGACTAGCCATATAATTATTGTAAAAGCCTTCTGCCTTCTCCGAACCTTTTTGATTTAAATAATTTGCAATTCCTAAATTTCCAAGTGGCACTATAATCAATACTATAAATAAAATTAATACTATAAAGCCTAGGGTCTTAAACTTTGTCTTTGACTTCATCTTATACTCACCTTCCTTCTCATCCTTAATCATACTCTATATGCCTGAAAAGATTATATTATTTTAAATACCTTACTTATAAAATATCCTAGTCTCTCTTTTAAGACTTCCACCCTTATCTTTTACTTCAAATGTAGCTAGATGGAATTTCTCTTCTAGTGGCTCTTTTATTTGTAAAGATATACTTGAATTGATTTCATCAAATATAGGTCTATATCTAAAGCCATCTACTATTATACTAGCATCTTCTATGCCCTTATCTGCTGATATTTTTGCCCTTAACACAGGTCTATTGCTATCTAGCTTTTCTCCCATATTAAATTCAGCTACTATTTCTATATTTGAAATGAAATCCACTCTATCTGCTTTATCTTCTACTTCCTTTAGTACTCTAAGTATATTCTTTCCTAAAATTTTCTCTATATCTCCCCCGCTGTAAGTTCTATTTATTAGTTCTTCTCTTATTTTATAAATTTCACTTGAATCCTTGAGGTCTTTTGGCATTCTAGCTCCGTCAAAGTCCGATCCAATTCCTACATGATCTATTCCTATTAGATTTACTACATAGTCTATATGATCTACTATATCACTTATATATCCATCTCCATTTTTCAAAAACTCAGGATAAAACACTATACTAATTACACCACCATTGTCAGCTAAGGCCTTTAATTGTTGGTCATTTAAATTTCTATTGTGTTCCTTTATATTATCCACACCTGAATGTGAAGCTATAACTGGCGATGTAGAAGCATTTATTACATCCCAAAATGTACTCTTTGCCATATGGGATACATCGACTATCATTCCCAGTCTATTCATTTCATGCACAATATTTTTACCGTGTTCTGTAAGTCCTCCAGATGACTTAGTCTTATCTTTATCACCATAAATCCTACTAGCACCTTCGCCAAGTTTATTTGAATAATTCCAAGTAAGTCCTATAGCCTTAATTCCAAGGTCATTGTACTGATGGAGTAGGTCCAGTGAATAATCCTCGTCTAGAGAGTATGCCCCTTCAATAGTAGGAACTGCTGCGATTTTACCTTCATTTACAGCATCTACTATGCCATTTAAGTTCTTTGCAATTTTAAATGTATTAGAGTTGTTTTTTTCTGTAAAGTATAGTGCATTTATAAGGGCTAGGGTTCTACTTCTACTTCTTCCAGTGTCTTCCTTATATCCTTCAGTAAATGCTGCAAAAAATAGAATATTAAGTCCACTACTTTGTAGTTTAGGTATGTCTATGTGAAAAGGTGTGTTTTCTCCTAAATCTACTGTGGGTAGCCAAGTATTATCATCTAATACCTTCATCATTGTGTCATTGTGAGTGTCTAATATGATAGGATATTTAAAATCGGTATCTAAGTTTATTCCTTTTTCACTTATCATCTTTTTTTGCAACTTGCCCTGATCCACTATTCCCTCCTCATTGAATGTTGATTCTATTTCGTTTTTTTCCATGTTTTCTACCTCTATATTAGATTTATTTGATATATCTTTATTGCTTGAATTTACCTTTCTATAAGTATAGGAGAAAAATACTGCTATACCTATAATAAATATTAAAACCAAACCTTTCTTCATCAATATTCCCCTTTTAAAAACTCATTTAATCTTTCTATTATGAAACGACCTAATAGTTTCGAGATTACTATGATTATTCATTGGCCTTGTTTACATTACGAAGTCTTCCCTTTATTGTAGTTGTCTGAAGCTTTTCTAATACCATTTCACCTTTATTGTTTAAGATTTCAACGAAAGTGGATATATCTAAAATATTGATTATACCAATATCATCTGCTGTCATGCCTTCAATACTGCAAAGTGTCCCTACAATATCTGTAGCCCTCATCTTCGTTTTTCTACCTGCGTTGATATGTATCTTCATTATTTGTTCATTGAGTTTTTCACCCTTTGATTGCTTTACCTCAGGTCTAGACTTTAGTTTTTCTTCAAATTCAATTTTCAAGCTATTTACAAGTTTATCATCTGGACTTTCTTTTAAAATGATCGTTTTTTCTATATAATCCTCAATGTCTTTCAAGTATCCTTCTTGTCTTTTCGTAGAAAAAGTAATGGCCTTTCCACTATCACCCTTACGCCCCGTCCTACCTATCCTGTGTACATAGGACTCCCTTTCCTTAGGAATATCATAGTTGATGATATGCGTAATGCCGTCTATATCTATTCCTCTTGCAGCTAGATCTGTTGCCACTAAATACCTAAAATATCCAGATTTAAAGTCTTCCATGACACTAGTTCTATCCCTTTGTTCCATACCACCATGAATTTTATCACATGGATAATTAGCTCTTTTAAGTTCAATATATATTTCATCAACCTTTTCCCTAGTATTTAAAAATATTATACAGCTATCTGGATTTTCTACTGTCGTTATATCTTTTAATAATTCTAGCTTATCCTCCTCTTCTACTATGTATCTCTCTTGTTCTATTTTATCTACAGTTATATTTTCATCTTCTATTTCTATATAAGTTGGATTATCCATATAATTATCACATAAAAGCTCTATATCTGAGGGTAATGTAGCTGAAAATAACATTGTAATTCTATTGTTTGGCAACC
This sequence comes from uncultured Tissierellaceae bacterium, assembly GCA_964428475.1. GTDB lineage: Bacteria > Bacillota > Clostridia > Tissierellales > Tissierellaceae > JARICQ01. Next base: position 33,742 of record CAYRYO010000012.1, on the reverse strand, counting down.
CACTTATTATAGTTTCTACTTGTTCCAAAAACCCCATATTAAGCATTTCGTCTGCTTCATCTATTACGAGATATTTAATATTTGAAATATCAAGGGTGTCCTTATCTATATGGTCAATTAATCTACCAGGTGTCCCAACTACTATATGAGTCTTTTGTTTGAGTTCCCTTTGCTGGTTGTAAAAAGACGCCTTGCCATATACAGCTGCAACCTTTAATCTCTTGAATCTGCCTATATTGAAAAAGTCTTCCCTAACCTGTATGGCCAACTCTCTAGTAGGTGCAATCACCAAAGCTTGTGGCTCATTTTCTTCCCAGTCTATCTTCTCACAGATTGGTATAGCAAATGCTGCAGTCTTCCCACTTCCAGTTTGTGATTTTACAACTATATCTTTACCCTCTAGGACTAGAGGCATTACCTTTTCTTGTACTTTAGTTGGATTTTTATAATTTAACATTTCAATAGTCTTTAATAATTCACTGCTTAATTTATAATTTTTAAATTTTCCATTTGTCATTTAATTTATTCCACCTATTCTTGTTTTTTATGGGTCATGGACAGCTTCTTTAATAAATTCAGCTTATATAATACATTTCTTAAATTATACTATATATTGTATTATATTTCTATGAAAATGGAGAATGGGACAAGGTGTCTTACCTGTCCCACTGTCTATTAATATTCAGGATATAATATTCCCTTTTTAAACTCTTTTATCTTTCTCTCACCTTGAAGATATGAGATGATTTCTATAGCAAAATCTACCGCAAGTGCTGGCCCTCTTGATGTTATTATATTTCCATCCCTAACTACACTTGCCTCCATATATTTACAATCTGCTAGTTCTTCTTCAAAGCCAGGATATGAAGTTATCTCACGTCCACCTATTACCCCTGCTCTTTCAAGTACAATAGGACCTGCACAGATTGCAGCCAATAGTTTGTCCTCTTCATTTAAGGATTTTACTATCTCTATTACTCTATTATTATCCCTTAAATTTGTAGCACCAGGAATTCCTCCTGGAATTACCACTGCATCATATATACCTGCACTTTCAATTTCTGATATAAGCTTATCTGCACTTACTATTATATCATGTGCACCTTTTACCATTTTCTCACCTATGGATACGGTATCAACCTCTATATTTGCTCTTCTAAGGTAATCTACAACGGTAAGCGCTTCTACCTCTTCAAATCCCTCTGCTAAAAACACTAAAACTTTCATAAATACCTCCTTTTTTTATCTTCCTCTGAAATTTATAATCACCTTCTACTTTATTATACCCCATTAGCTATGACTTCTAGACAATTATGTGAATTAAGGAACAGTCCCAATATCTGCTTTTATTCAACAGCTAATTTTATTCTCTTTAATCCCTCTTCTAATATACTTCTTGCACATCCTACATTTAATCTAAAGTAACCTTGTCCACCATGTCCAAACATCTCTCCATTGTTTAACATTACCCTACCTTTGTTTAATAAAAGTTCTTCTAATTCTTCTGATGTTTTTCCTGTGTCATTAAAATCTACCCATAGTAGATAAGTTCCCTCTGCTTTATATGTCTTAGCTCCATTTATGTTTTCATTTATATACTTAACTGCAAAATCTATATTTCCTTCTACATATTCCAAAGCTTCATTAAGCCATTCTTCACCATGATTATAGGCCGCTGTAAATCCTGCAACTGAAAATGTATTTGCGTGAATTATTTCCCACTTTTCTAATCTTCCTATGAATTTCTCTCTTATCTCAGCATTAGGTATGATAGCAACTGATGCAAATAATCCTGGTATATTGAAGGTTTTACTTGGTGCCATAAGTGTTATTGTGTTCATCATTATTTCATCTGATATGCTAGCTGTTGGTGTATGATTATATCCCTTTAATATTAAGTCACTGTGTATCTCGTCTGAAACTATTATTATATTGTTTTCTGTGCAAATTCTGCTAAATTCCTCTAATTCCTCTCTTTCCCAAACCCTACCGACTGGATTGTGTGGGCTACATAAGACTGCAAGTTTTGTTTTTTCTGTGATTTTATCCTTCATATCGTGGAAATCCATTTCATATCTTTTGCCATTGAATAAGAGTGGGTTTTCAACTATTACTCTATTGTTATTTTTAGCAACCCTATAGAATGGATGATAAACAGGAGGCTGTATAAGGATTTCATCACCTTCATCTGTAAATTCAACTGTAGCTACACTTATACCTGGTACTATGCCTGGTATAAATGATATCCATTCTTTTTTTATCTTCCAATTATATTTTTTATCTATCCAATTGATAATAGAATCATAAAAGCTATCTGCTATCATATTGTATCCTAACACACCATGTGCCGTAGGCTCTCTTAGGGCATGTAAAATTTCATCTGCTGCTTTGAAGTCCATATCTGCTACCCACATTGGAAGAATATCGTTATTATTTTCCATTTCAGGTGGATTCCACTTAATAGAGTTGCTGTTTTTTCTATCAATTACCTGATCAAAATTGTATTTCAAATTATTACCCCCATTTATTTATAAATATTTAAAAATAAGACGAGGTACCTTGCCCCTCGTCCCAATTTTATAGTTTGTTTGCAAATTGTTTTCCAAATTCTCTACACTCTGATTTGGCTTCTTCATCTGGATTCCATAGTACCTTTAATCCTTCTTGTATTACTTCTATCTTAGCCTTTTTTAATCTTTCTTCTAATAAGCCTACTGTTTCACCAGACCAACCATAGGATCCAAATGCTGCACCTTTTTTGTTTTTAAATCCTATTCCGCCAATCATTTCAAGCATACCTCCTGTTGCATGCATAATACCTTTATTTACGGTAGAACAGCCAAATAGTATTGCTTTAGATTTAAACAGTTCTGTGATTACATCATTTTTATCTGAATGTGCTGCATTAAATAACTTTACAGTAGTGTCCTTTGCCACTGATTTTATTCCTCTTGCTATTTCCTCTGCCATCTTTCTTGTAGCACCCCACATAGAATCGTATACTATGGTGATTTGATCCTCTTGGTATGCATCCGCCCATTCCATATATTTTTCTATTATTTGAGCTGGATTGTCTCTCCATATTATTCCATGAGATGTTGCTATCATGTTTAGGGGAAGTTCAAAACTTAAGACTTCTTTTATCTTGTTTGTAACTAATGCACTAAATGGTGTAAGTATATTTGCATAATATTTGATTGCCTCTTGATATAATTCAGCCTGATCAACCAAATCATTATACATTAAATCCGACGCATAATGCTGTCCAAATGCATCATTACTAAATAGAATATTATCTCCACTCATATAAGTCATCATACTATCTGGCCAATGTAACATCCTAGCCTCTACGAATGTAAGCGTTGACTCTCCAATATCTAGTGTATCTCCTGTTTTTACTTCTACAAAATTCCAATCTTGATGATAATGCCCCTTTAGTATCTTTGCTCCATTTGCTGTACAGTATATTGGGGTATTTGGTATTTCCTTCATAAGCAGTGGCAAGGATCCACTATGGTCTACTTCTCCATGTTGTGCTATGATATAATCTATTTCATTTAGGTCAATTTCTTTTTTTAGGTTTTCTACAAATTCTTCTGCAAAGGGCTCCCAAATTGTATCTATTAGTACTGTCTTTTTGTCCCTTACTAGATATGAATTATATGAAGATCCCCTATCTGTTGAGTATTCATCACCATGAAAACTTCTAAGTTCCCAGTCAATCTTACCTACCCATGTAACCTTGTCAGTCATCTTAAAACTCATAGTATTACCTCCTTAGTTTAATAGTTAAACATCGAACCTTCTTATACTTTTACCCAAATGCCTTCTATTTAATCCCATAAGTATTATAATCTGCAAAATAATTGAAAATGGGACAAGGTATCCGTCTCCTTGTCCCAACTGTCTATTGTCCCATTAGGTATTTTAAATATGGTGAATTTATTGGTACCATTATAACGGTTTCATCATTTATTGATGTCTTATAGCTATTGATTGTAGTGTAGAATTTAAAAAACTCTTCATCTTGTCCATAAGACTCATTATATGTTTTAGCTGCTTCTTTTTCTCCTGATGCAATTATCTCTTGTGCTTCTCTATTTGTCTTTGCTATTATTTCCGCTACTTCTCTATCTGCATTTGCAGTTATTTTTGTCTTTTCTGCATCTCCTTGAGATAGATATTCTTGTGCTTTACTTGCTCTTTCAGATATCATTCTCTTATATACAGATTGCTCGTTACTTTCTGGAAGATCTATTCTCTTTATCTGTATATCCACTACTTGTATCCCATTTCCATTAACTTCTAATATTTCATTTATATCATCTTGAACAATCTTATCTATATTTCCCCTTCTATTGTCATCTGGATTTATTATCGCACCGTATTCAAGTTTACCCAGTTCATTTCTTACATTTGAGTACATTATATCACTAAGTCTTGCTTCAGCCCCATCAATGGTCTTAAGGGTTTCAAGCATATTAAAAGGATCTGTTATCTTCCAAAGTGTATAATAGTCTACTAGTATTCTCTTTTTATCAAATGTATTTATCTCAGTTGCTGGTACATCGTAGAATAGAACATATTTGGGTAATCTTGAAAGTGTTTGTACAAATGGCATCTTAAACTTTAAACCATCTGTATCTATTACTTTTACTATCTTACCAAATTGTTTGATTACACCGTATTCATTGGGTTTCATGATAAATGTATTAGCAAGTAATATAGCTATTACTAATATTAGGGGTATAGCTACATAAATTAATCTTTTAATGTTTTTACTCATCTATTTTACCTCCCTTATTTAGTAGATTCTCTATTGGAAGGTATTTAACTGTATTTCCGCCTTCATCAACTACTATAATACTTGCGCCTTTAAATGTATTTTGTATGGCTTCAATGTTTAATCTATTTCTAGTTACATTTGAATTTACCTTGTACTCCGAGTAAATTGCATTGAATTTAGCCACATCTCCCTTTGCCTTTTCAGTGAGTTTTATCTTCTCTCCCTCAGCCCTACTAAGTATTGCTGACTGTTCACCTTGAACTTGATTTATCTTTTCATTTCTGTACTTGTTTGCCTCGTTTATCTTTGTAATTCTTTCTTCTCTTGCATCTGTTACGGCCTTAAACGCTGCATCTACTTCTGTAGTAGGCAAATCAACGTCTTGTAAGTTTACATTTATAATTGATATTCCAAGCTTGTATACATCTACGAGATTTACTAAATTATCCCTTATATCGTTAATTATTTCGGTTCGACCATCTGTAAGTGCCTCATCTACAGTTGAACTTCCTATTACACTTCTAAGTGATGATGATGTTGCATTGTATAGTATTTTCTGGGGATCATTTGTGTTGTAAAGAAATGCTACAGGGTCTACTATTTTCCACTGAACCTCAAGATCTGCTAGTATAATGTTTTCATCTCCTGTTATCATCTTAGATTCTGCTTCTTTTATCTCTAGACCTTCACCCTTGCCTTCATATCCCAATGCCAGCGAAAAGGTCTCCTTAGACAACTTATGTACATTTTGTATAGGGTAGGGAAGTTTAAATTTCAAACCCGATTCAATTACATTTTCAGTTGGTCTTCCAAATGTAGTTAGGACTGCATATTCTGTTTGGTCAACTGTATAAAATGAAGTTGATAAAGCCACCAAAACTACTAGCAAAATCCCTACCACCCAAACAAGCTTGGGATTAATTTTTATATCTACACCTTTTCTCTTTTTCTTTTCATCTTCCATATTTATTACATTGTCATCTTCACTTTGTTTCTTTTTCTTTACCTGTTCTACTGCCAGATAAGCTCCTAGCAATAGGATCAAAATAATATACTGCATTTTACCACTCCCTTCTAAGCTCTATTACAATAGTATACCCTATAGCACGTATTGTCTAACATAATTTATATAATATCCTTTAGTGCCCTAGTATTTAGGACCATTATCCTTCTATGTCCTATTAATTTTATTAGCCCATTTTCTTCAAAGTTTCGCAATTTTCTACTCAAGGTCTCTTGACTCATACCTAAATGTGATGCTAAGTCTCTTTTACTCATATTAAGCTTTACTTCCCCATTTTCATTTGCTAATTCTACTAATATATCAGCTATCCTCCGCTCTACTCCATGTATGCTTATGTTTTCAATAAGCGCTTCTACACTTTCAAGTCTATTGCTAAGCTCTTCTACTATCTTTAAGGATATTTCTGGATATTTTTTCATGAGGTTTTTTAGTTTATCTGATTGTATAACACACATTACACATTTTGAAAGAGCTTGTGAGTTATCTTTTAAATCTGACGCACTAAAGAGAGATAGCTCTCCCATAAACTCTCCAGATCCTAGAACTCTGATTACTTGTTCTTTTCCAGTGTCAGAAATCCTAGATACCTTTACCTTGCCAGAGTGTATAACGTATAGCTTATCTCCTTTATCTCCTGCCATATATATCATTTCACCTTTTTCAAAGGTTTTTTCGCTTGTAATCCCTGCTACTTCCAACATCTCTTCTTTAGATAGATTGCTAAATATAGGTACTATTTCTATACAGTTCTTTCCTTCCCTTTTAAAACAATTACATTCCATCACATCACTCCCCTATTGATACTCTCTTTTTAAATATACCCTTATCTCCATATCCTAAAAGCCTAACTGTATTTATTTACACTATCCTAATTTACAGTAATAATATTATCCATATTTTTGTAATATATTCGTAACACTAAAGCACCTTTTTTGTGATATTATTAAATTAATAATATTTATAGGAGAGTGGTTAAAATGAGAAAAAATTCCAAGCCTTTAGCATTATCACTAGTAATTATACTTGCCATGACTTTTACATTTGGATGTACAAAAGATACAGAAGAACCTGATGCTAATGATATATCACCATTGCCAACTTCGATGACAGTTACTGCAGGATTCTTAAATGAAAAATATATAGAAGACGATATTATGATGTTGGAAATGGGATATGTTCAGGGAAATAACGAAGCTTTTGCTGGGAACTTAAAGCTTAAAACAGAGGACTCTGACTTATTTGACAATTTAAACCCTCTTGAATTCTACATTATGTCATATGATACAAACTACAATTTAATTTCAATAGAAAAAAATCAAATAATCAGAGATTTTGTATTAGAGGGTCAAAGTGATATTAATAATAGCGAAGTTGAAATTATATCTGCTCGTGAGGATTTTGGTAAAAATGATTTAACCCTTCTCAACTCATACTCTATAGATATATATGGCGATGAAAAAGAGGAAACTATTTCAATGTACACAGATGCAGAAAAGGATCCAGAAGGAAATATAATGTGGGATGATGGTCAAAACTGGACCATAATAGTTGACGGAAACGATGAGGCCTTTGTCTTATTTGATGATTATCTACAATTAGCTTCACTTGAGTTCTTTGTCTATACTATTGATGATGAATTCTATGTATCCACAGTTAACTCAGGAACTGCAAATCTAACTATGACAGAATATAAATACAATGCAGAGGATAATACTTTTGAAAAGACCATAAAATCAGATACAGATGGAAATGTAAATATAATTCATAAATCAAAATCTGGTTTTTAGAGTTAAAGACAAAAAAATGGAGGACAATCGTCTTCCATTTTTTTATTTGTCTTTACACATGGTTTCTATAAAGTCACATGCTTGCTCTTTAGACACTGGTTTACTGAAGTAGTATCCCTGTGCTATATCACATTCCATCTCTTTTAATATATTGAACTGCTCCTCGGTTTCTACTCCTTCTGCTATGACTCTAAGACCTAATTGCTTTGCCAGCAAGATAATGGCATTGGATATACTTCTATTTTTAGGGTTCTTCTCAATATCCCAAATAAAGGATCTATCTATCTTTAATTCATCTACTTTCATTTCACTTAAATAGCTAAGACTAGAGTAACCTGTACCAAAATCATCAATGGAAATAATGATTCCCAACTTTCCCAATTCCTTTAACATATTCAAAGTGTATTTCATATTATATATGGCAATAGTTTCCGTTATTTCGATAGCTAAGTATTTAGGATCTAATCCTGAATCTTTTAATGCTTTTTTAACTTCACTTAAGAAATCTCTATCTTGAAATTGTCTTGGTGAGATATTTATAGATATCCTCATATCATTGCCTTCATCTACCCATTCTTTTATTTGTATACAAGCCATATTTAGTATACAGTTTCCCATTGGAATCATAAGTTCACTTTCTTCCGCTAATGGTATAAATTGATCTGGATATATTATTCCCTTAGTGGGGTGATTCCATCTTACAAGAGCTTCAAGCCCTATCACATTACCCGTTTTTATATCTATTTGGGGTTGATAATAAAGAACTAATTCATCATTTTCTATGCCTTGTCTAAGTTCATTTAAAATCATCATCTTATCTAAGCCTTTAGATTCTATTTCTTTTCCATATATGTAACAGTTATTTCTTCCAATTTCCTTAGCCTTATACAATGCAAGGTCTGAATTCTTAATCATAGCCTCAGTATCTATTCCTGCTTCTGGATAGATTGCAATTCCTATACTAGTAGTTATATAAAGCTCATAGTTTTTTATCAAATAAGGTTTTTTAAAATCTTCTATAATCTCTTTTGCAAATGACTTTATTTCACTTTTATCTTTAATCCTATTGACTAGAATAAAATATTCATCTCCACCTGCCTTAGCTAGAAGACCCCTATCTCCTATTAATGTCAATAACCTCTCACTAACTAATCTTAATATTTCATCTCCAACATTATGACCTAGAGTGTCATTTATATGTTTGAATTTATCCAAATCTAGAAACAAGACTGCTAAAACATCACTTTTTATTTCACTTAGCTTTAATACTTTATCTAATTCTTTTACAAAGAATATTCTATTGGGCAGAGAAGTAATTGTATCATAATATGCTAGATTATATATCTCTTGTTGGTTTTTTATTAAGTCTGCATTTGCCTTTTTAAGATCTGTCGTTCTCTTTTCTACTTGACTTTTCAGTATTCTCGCATAAGATATCAAAAGTACAATTATTATAAGAATTATATTTGCAATGATAAGCGTGACAACTCTATTTCTCTCTATAAATTTTAAAAATGCATTCTTCTCGTCTCCAAACCATTTTTTATATATATTATCATAGGCCTTGTCTTTTTTTATAGCTTTTAATCCATCTTCTAACATCCTAGCTAATTCTGTGTCTTCTTCATTAACTACTGGCCCGTATGGGGTGTTCCCGATTATATCTCCTGTACACTTCACATCTTCACCAAATTTATTCTTTTGAATATAATAGGTTATGCTCAATTTATTCCCAATTATTGCATCTACTTTTCCATTAACTAAATCTAACAAGGCAGACTCTTGATCTATATAGGGTTTTTTTGTAATATATTTTATATTGTTTACATATTCTGTCCCTAGATCGCTATCTTGATAGCCCAATATCAAACCTTCAAGATCTTCAGGCGTGTTGATAAATACATTTTCACTTCTTACAAATACAGCATGCTCAGTTTCAATCGTTGGAGAAATAAACAAATGACTTTTCTTTCGATATTCAGTATTAGCCATTCCTATAAGGCCATCTACTTCACCAGTTTGTAAGGCCTTAACTGCTTTAGACCACTCCATAGGAATTATCTCTATATTTACCTTTTGATTTTCTGCTATTGCCCTTATAACATCTACATTAAAGCCTAAATAATCACCATAGGCGTTTATATATTCATAAGGGGGGAAATTGCGATCGCCTGCAAACTTGTAAGTCTTGTGTGAAATTTCAGCATTTACATATGAAAAACTAGCCATAGTATATAGCATCACTAGCACTATAATTTGGAATATTAAACATATTCTTTTTCGTTTTTTAGTTTTTATAATTTTCATCGTATTCACCCTTTAGCTAAGCTAATCAAGTCCCAAACTTATACATATTGCTTTATAAAGTTTACTAATTTATCTATATCTTCCTTTCTAGTATCAAATGATGTAACCAGCCTAATCAAGCCCTTATCTTCATCTAATATATGAAGATTATACTCATCCTTTAGTTTTTTTGCTATATGAGGTTGGAAATATCCAAATATCATATTTGTCTTTAAATCTTCCATTATGTTTACACCTTTTATTTTTGAAAGTTCATTTAAGAGATACTGCCCCATTTTATTTGCATTTAATGCATTTTCTCTCCAAAGATCATCTTTTAAATATGCTAAAAATTGAACCGATACAAATCTCATCTTGGACATAAGCTGCATTCCTTGTTTTCTGTGAAATTTAAAATTCTTGCTAAGATCTTTATTTAAACTAACTATAGCTTCACCCATCATCATTCCATTTTTAGTACCGCCAAAGGAAAGAAGATCCACTCCTGTATCCGTAATCATCTCTTTAAAACTAGTATTTAAAGCTACTACAGCATTTGCTATCCTAGCTCCATCCATATGTAGGTACATATTATTTTCGTGAGCAAAATTTGCTAAGTCCCTTATTTCATCTACAGTGTATAGTGTTCCCATCTCAGTTGTTTGAGATATATATATAAGGCGTGGTTGACTGTGATGTTCATCTCCTATAGAATCTAGAAGACCTACTATATCCTCTTTATATATCTTTCCATTTCTATTTGGGAGGGATAGTATTTTAGAACCTGTAAACTTCTCTAAAGCACCACATTCATCTACATTTATATGAGCAGTATCTGCGCATATAACCGCTTCAAATGTCCTTATAAGCCCTCCAATGCCTATAATGTTGGAAGCGGTTCCTGTAGAAACAAAGTATACATCTGTATCACAAGCCAATAGTTCACCTATCTTTTTTTCTGCCGCCTTGCTTGTCTCATCATTGCCATATGGTAGTACATGCCCATTATTTACATCTACTATTGCTTGCATTATGTCTTTATCTACACCTGAATTGTTGTCGCTCATAAACATATTCATATCTTTATCCCTCCAAATCACCCTCTTTTACTATTATACTACATAATGTAACATATTTTAATAGATATTTTGTACCATTATCTATATTCTGCACTATTAGTTATTTCTTGTAAGCTTATGTCATCTTTATATCTTTATACAAAATATGCGAAACTAATCACTATTAGCTTCGCACATCATCAAATCTGCATTTTATTATTTACTTGTTAGTCATATATAAGAAATAGTGTTAAAATATCATTGGCAATCTTATCACAATATATGCTACTAATATTTTATATACTATTTACCCTATAATAATATGATTAAACAATAAAAACCAGGAATCCCTGGTTTTTATCTGCTTTTAGGTTTAGCTATTTCAGCCGATATCTTTTTACCTTTTATTCTTACTCCGTCTAACTTTTCAACTAGATCGGCTATTATATCCTTGTCTACTTCTACAAATGAAAACTTATCATATACATCTATATCTCCTACTAATTCCTTATCTATATCAGTTTCTCCCATTATAGCTCCAAGTATATGTCTAGGACTAATGCCCCTTCTCTTCCCAGCATTTATATACATTCTCTTTGTGGAACCTCTGCTTCCTTTAGATGATTTAACTCCTGAAGCTGAGCTTGAACTAGTTCTTGACTTTGATTTGCCCTTACTATGGAAATCTACCATATCTAGTTCTTCATGACCTTCTAATTTATTTTCAGTCATATAGAACTTTAAAAGTGCAGAAGCAATATCAAATGAAGTATAATCATCTGCTATTATCTCTTCTATCATTTTTTCATATTTACCTAATTCTTTTTTATTTATTTCTGCTTTTATCTTATCAGTCATAGCTGTAGTTTGATTTGACTCAATGTCTTTTAATGTAGGTAGTTCTTTTCTCGGTATATTAGTCTTTGTATATCTCTGTATTGCTTTTAACTTTTGTACCTCTCTACCAGATACAAAACTAAATGCCCTTCCTTCTCTACCTGCTCTTGCTGTTCTTCCTATTCTATGAACATAGTATTCCTCGTCCTGTGGAAGATCATAGTTGATTACTAGATCTACTTCATCTACATCTATACCCCTTGCAGCAACATCAGTAGCTACTAGTATCTCTATTGTTCCTTTTCTAAACTTGTTCATTACATTGTCTCTTTGACTCTGCTTTAAATCTCCATGCAGTCCATCTGCAAAATATCCTCTTCCCTGAAGTTCCCCTATTAATTCATCTACCTTTTTCTTGGTATTACAAAATACTATTGCAAGATTTGGATTATATATATCTATAAGTCTTGTCAGTATTTCCGTCTTCATATGATGCTTTAATTCAAAATAAGCCTGTTCTACTTCAGGAACTGTCATCTCTTTGTGTACTACCTTTATTATTTCAGGATTATCTTGATATTTAGATGCAAAGTTAATTATAGCACGCGGCATAGTAGCTGAGAAAAATATAGTCTGTCTATCTTCACTTAATTCATTCATAACTAATGCTATATCATCTCTAAAACCCATAGCAAACATTTCATCTGCTTCATCGAGTACCATCATATGAACTCCACCGAGTTTTAAAGTCTTTCTTCTTATATGGTCTAGCACCCTTCCAGGAGTACCAATTACAATGTTAACTCCCTTTTTAAGTGCTCTAATCTGTCTATCAATTGGCTGTCCACCGTATATGGGAAGTACATTAATTCCACTTTTATACTTCGCAAGTCTTCCAATTTCTTCAGATACTTGGATTGAAAGTTCACGAGTTGGACAAAGTACAAGTGCTTGGACTTGTCTATTCTTTGGTTGACATCGTTCAATTATTGGAATACCAAAAGCTGCAGTTTTACCTGTACCAGTTTGGGCTTGACCTATTATGTCTTTTCCATCCATTACTATAGGTATTGCTGCAGATTGAATTGGAGACATTTCCTCAAATCCCATATCTGAAACTGCCTTTTGTATTTCATTTGATAAATTTATTTCTTCAAATCTTAATTTGCTCATAAAAAATTTTATTCCTCCTTAGTCTTTAACTAATCAAGTATACATATAATTTTTCCCAATTGCAAGGAAAATATTACAAATTTTAAATTATATTTAATAAAAACCTAGACTTAATCTAAATTCTTTTATATAATTTGAGAGATTATATAAATGGAAGGAAGTTTTAGATGAGTATTTTAATTGTTAAAGATTTAAATCACGGTTTTGGAGATAGAGAGATATTAAAAGATGTGAATTTCAGGCTCCTAAAAGGAGAACATGTAGGATTAATAGGTGCAAATGGAGAAGGAAAATCTTCTTTTATGAATATAATAACTGGAAAGCTTCAACCCGATGAGGGGAGCATTGAATGGGCAAAGAGAGTTAGAATTGGATATCTAGATCAACATACTGCTCTTGAAAAAGGCCAAAGTGTAAGAGATGCACTAAAAGGAGCATTTAAATATTTATTTGACCTTGAAGCAGAAATGCAAGATATATATATGAAAATGGGTGATGTGGATCCAGATGAACTTCAGACTATGCTAGACGAGGTAGGAACAATACAGGATATATTGGATCACAATGATTTTTACATAATAGATGCAAAAGTTGAGGATATTGCTAGAGGACTTGGACTTGATGAAGTAGGTCTTGACCGTGATGTAAATGAACTTTCCGGTGGCCAGAGGACCAAGATACTACTTGCAAAACTCTTGCTTGAAAAACCTGATATTTTGCTTTTAGATGAGCCTACAAATTACTTGGATGAGCCTCATATAGTTTGGCTTACTAGGTATTTACAAGAGTATGAAAATGCATTTATCCTTATATCTCATGATATTCCATTTTTAAATAGTGTTATCAACTTAATCTATCATGTAGAAGACAAGCAACTTTCAAGATATGTTGGAGATTATAATGATTTTGGAAAAATATACCAAGCTAAGAAAATGCAATTAGAATCAGCATATAAAAAACAACAGCAAGAAATTTCTCAGCTTGAAGACTTTGTAGCAAGAAATAAAGCAAGAGTAGCTACTAGAAATATGGCTATGTCAAGACAAAAGAAACTTGATAAAATGGATTTAATAGAACTATCTCGTGAAAAACCAAAGCCAGAATTTAATTTCAAGAAGGGGAAAACTTCAGGCAAGCTCATATTTGAAAGCAAAGAACTAGTGATAGGGTATGATGTGCCATTATCAAAGCCATTAGATCTTAAGATGGAACGTGGAGAAAAGATAGCAATCGTTGGAGCAAATGGACTTGGTAAGACTACTCTTCTTAAGAGTATACTGGGTGAAATCCCTCCACTTTACGGTCAAGTAGAACTTGGGCAAAACCTTGAAATAGGCTATTTTGAGCAAGAGATAAAAGAGAAAAATTACAATTCATGCATAGAAGAAATGTGGCAAGAGTTCCCTGGATATACTCAATTTGAAATAAGGGCAGCTCTTGCAAAATGTGGACTAACTACAAAGCATATAGAATCCAAGGTAATAGTTCTTAGTGGTGGCGAACAGGCAAAGGTAAGGCTATGCAAATTGATAAATAGAGAAAGCAATCTACTTATCCTGGATGAGCCTACAAATCATTTAGATGTGGATGCAAAAGAAGAACTCAAAAGAGCTTTAAATGACTATAAAGGTTCTATACTACTTATATCTCATGATCCAGATTTTTATAATAGCCTAGCTACAAAAATATGGAACTGCGAAAATTGGACAACTAAAATTTTTTAGTTCTAGCAAAAGATACTATGGTATAATAATATATAATAAATATAAGTTATATGGAGGTTTGAGATGAAAAAAAACATTTATGTGCTTTGTGGTGGAAAATCTGTTGAACATGAAGTATCTTTAAAGAGTTCTTCGGCAATAATCAACGCTATAGATAGAAATAAATACCATGTATATCCAATATATATTACTTATGAAGGGGTATGGTGCAATTTAGGACTTTGGGAGAAGAAGATAGATAATCCTCAACAACTAAAAAAACCTTGTGAGCAAAGTATATCTAATTCAATAGGAGATTTTTTAACTAAGCAATTAAAGGCAAATAGCATAGTATTTCCCGCTCTACACGGACCTAATGGTGAAGACGGAACTATTCAGGGAATGCTTGAAATATTAAATATTCCATATGTAGGAAATGAAGTGCTTTCATCTGCACTTGCAATGGATAAGGCCCTTACAAAGGATGTACTAGCCAAACACAATATTCCTCAAGTAAAACACCTAACTTTTAGAGAATATCCTTGGAAGTCTAATCATAATAAAGTATTAGAAGAAATAGAAGCTAATCTAGATTATCCTGTATATGTAAAGCCTTCTAGAGGCGGATCCAGTGTTGGAATTAATAGAGCTGAGAGTAAAGATGAATTAGAAGATGCTATAGTAGAGGCCTTTCTCTATGATAGAAAAATAGTTGTTGAAGAAGAAGCAGTAGCTCGTGAAATGCAGACTTCAGTAATTGGAAATGAAAATCCCAAAGCTTCACTTCCAGGTGAATTTATTATGGAAAGACCATTCTTTGACTACAATGCAAAATATATAGATGGAAAGCTCATACCTGTAATACCTGCTAATTTAACTCCTGAAACAACAGAACTGGTTCGCGAAACTGCTGTTAAAGCATTTAAGGCACTTGACTGTAATGGTCTGGCTAGGGTTGATATATTTGTTACAGATGATAATAAGATATTAGTAAATGAAGTAAACACAATGCCAGGCTTTACCTCAGTTAGCATGACACCTGTATTATGGGATGCAACTGATGGAACTAGCTATGCTGAACTCGTTGAAATATTAATCCAGTTGGGATTTGATAAATACAATGAAAAGAATAAGATTTTAAACAGGAGATGAAATAAATGATAGCTTGTGATTTAAATAAAATAGCATCAATGTCAGGTGGGTCTCTTATATCCAAAAAATATAATGATATCACTATAGAAGGGATTTCAACTGATTCTAGAACTATAGGAAGTGATAATTTATTCGTCCCATTGATGGGTGAAAATTTTAATGGACATGAATTTATACAAAATGTAATAGATAAAGGTGTTAAGGCATCCCTTTGGAGTAAAAATGAAGCTATCCCAGATATTGACTTCCCCTTTATACTAGTAGAGGATACTCTCATAGGCCTTCAAACATTAGCTTCTTCTTATTTAAAGACTGTATCACCTAAGGTAATAGGTATCACCGGTAGCAATGGAAAAACTTCAACCAAGGATATACTAGCAAGTCTTTTAAAGACACAATATAAAACACATAAAACAAAGGAAAACTTCAATAATGGCATTGGAGTTCCACTCACTATACTCTCTATGAAAGATGATACAGAGATGTTGGTACTTGAGATGGGTATGGACAATTTTGGACAGATTGAACTTCTAACTCGTATTGCACCGCCTGATGCAGCTATAATTACAAATATAGGTGAAGCTCATTTAGAGGGTCTAAAGACTCCAGAAAACATAGCAAAAGCTAAACTTGAAATACTTAGAGGACTTAAACTAGGCAAACTATTTGTCTATTATGGTGATGATTCTATGCTAAAATCAGAGGTAGAAATGATAGCATCTCATCATGAAGTCAAAAGCTTTGGAATCGATGATTTTAATGATTACCAAGCTGAAATACTCTTTATAAATGAAAATGGCGATAGTTTTTATCTTAAAGAGCCAAAGTCTGAAGAATTTTTTCTCCCAATGCTAGGTGAGCATCAAGTATTAAATGCTACAGCAGCTATTGCAATTGCTAGATACTTCGGTATATCTTTTGAAAACATTAAGAAAGGTCTACTCACTGTAGAAAAAACTGGAATGCGAAATGAAATGGTAAAATGTAATGGATTTACTATTTTAGATGACTCCTACAAATCCAATCCAGCTTCTGTAAGAGCTGCAATGAATACACTGTATTCTATCAATGGATATAGTCAAAAAATGGTAATATTAGGAGATATGTTAGGCCTTGGAGATGATGAAATCCAAATGCATAGAGATATCGGCTCTACTATAAATGAAAATAATATAGATTATCTATTCACCATAGGTGAGTTTGGAAAGTATATATATGAATCAGCAAAATCAAATTTCCCTAAAGATAAAACAATGCATTTTGATGATAAAGATGCATTGGTAAAAAAAGTAAAAGAAACCGCAAAGAATAATGCCTTGATTCTGGTAAAAGCATCAAGACCATTGGCTATGGAAGAAGTAGTAGCAAAGCTAAAAAACTAGGAATATCCTAGTTTTTTTATATTATCTCTATTATATCGCCTTCTTTTATAATCCCGCCTTTTAGTACCTTGGTAAATATGCCTTCTTTAGGCATTACACATTTACCTATCTTTTTAGCTATTTCACATTCTGCATGACACTCTTTTCCTATTTGAGTTACTTGATGAATAGTCTCTCCTATCACAAGTTTTGTTCCAATTGGCAGTTCATAGAGTATAATTCCCTCAGTAGTTATATTCTCTGCAAATATTCCTGGAACTAATCCCTCCACTCCTTCATTTTCCATCTTTTCAAAACTCTCCATTCCTAAAAGACTTACTTGTCTATGCCATTTTCCTGAATGAGCATCGCCTTCTAGTCCAAAATCTTCCTTGAATGTCCCGCTTCTTATTGGTTGTTTTATGACTCCCTTTTCTTTTGATATATTTATAGATACAACTTTTCCCGTATTTTCTTTGCACATATAGTACTCTGATTTTCCACCTATCTTTTTAATTACTTTTATTTCACCTATTTTCATTTCCCTGTCTACTGATTTACACATATCATATATAGTAAGCGCTGCTATAGAAACCGCCGTCAGTGCTTCCATTTCAATACCTGTCTTACCATAAGTACTGATCTCCGCCTCAATCTTTATACCATCATCTTCAATCTCAAACCTTATATCAGAACCTGTCATTAATATATTATGGCACATTGGTATTAAATCGCTTGTCTTCTTAGCGCCCATGATTCCACCAATTTGTGCAACTGAAAGCACATCCCCTTTTTTTATGCTACTTTCCCTTATCTTCCTTACAGTTTCATTTCTCATCCAAATCTTACCCCTGGCAATGGCCTTTCTCTTTGTGTCTTCTTTCTCCACTACATCTACCATACATGCTCTTCCATATTCATTAAAATGTGTAAATTCCATCATTATCCCCCTATTTCATTCATATTTCTATCTATATACTCTCTCTCCTCTAAATGATGCGATTCTTCCTTTTCACTTATAGCTTTTATTATTATTTCTTTTAAATCTTCCTTGTTTTTAGATGGAATTTTTAGATTTATTTCCCTATTTGAATGTAGGCAAAGTTTCAATTTACCGGAAGCTGTAAGTCTCACTCTATTGCAATTTTCGCAAAATTTACAAGATATAGGATTTATTATACCTACTCTTCCTCTTGCATTGGCAAGCTTGTAATATACTGCTGGTGACGACATATCAACTCTTTTAACTGGTCTTAGTGCCTTCATCTTCTCAAGTATCTTTTTATTTGATATAAATTTATCTTCAGCCCAAGCACTTGCTTGTCCTATAGGCATAAGTTCTATAAATCTCACATCTACTAGGTCTTCTATGGTAAGTTTTACAAATCTTTCAATTTCATCTTCATTGAAACCACCTATTAATACTGTGTTTATCTTTATAGGACTTAAGCCTACTTTTTTAGCTTGTTCAATTCCATCCAAAACCCTTTGTAAATCCCCACCTCTAGTGATATTTTTGAACTTTTTACTGTCCATAGTATCAAGGCTAACATTTACACGGTTTAACCCTGCATCTTTCAAATCCTTAGCCATCTCTTTTAAAAGTATGCCATTTGTAGTCATAGCTATATCTTTTACACCTTTAAGCTTGGACACCTTCTCAATTAGACTTACAATCCCCTTTCTTACAAGAGGTTCCCCACCTGTAAATCTAATTTTATCTACTCCCAGTTCTACAAAACTCTCTATTATTTGATATGTTTCCTCAAGACTAAGAACTTCACTATGTTTGCATTTATCTATTCCCTCTTCAGGCATGCAGTACTTACATCTTAAATTGCATCTATCTGTTAAAGACACCCTAAGATAGTTTATCTTCCTTCCGAAAGAATCTTTCATTTAATCACCCTTTTTCCCGTAAATCGTTTTATACATTATATCACAATAAAAGAAATATATAAAATATATACTATGCACCATTAGTCCCAATAATATTGCATATATATAATTTTTGTGATAGCATAGAATAAAAAATATGGTGGTGATTTAATGGAAAAAGGATGTATTCATGTTTATACGGGAAAGGGGAAAGGAAAAACTACAGCAGCACTTGGCCTATCTGTAAGGGCAATATGTGCAGGCAAATCAGTCTATTTTGGACAATTTATTAAGGGAATGGATTATAGTGAGTTAAAGGCAATAGATTATCTGCCAAATTTCACTATAGAGCAATACGGTAGGGACTGTTTTATATTTAACAATCCTACAGATGAAGATATTAAGATTGCTTGTGACGGACTTGAAAAAATCCAAGATGTCTTACAAGACGACATTCACGATATAGTTGTACTTGATGAGCTAAATGTAGCACTTTACTATAAATTATTTTCAATAGAAGATGTATTAAAAGTCTTAGATGGCAGAAAAAGAGATAAAGAAATTATTATCACTGGAAGATACGCTCCTAGTGAAATATTAGACTTGGCTGATTTAGTCACTGAAATGAAGGAAATCAAACATTACTACAAACAAGGTGTAAAAGCTAGAAAAGGAATAGAGTCTTAAGACTCTATTCCTTTTCTATTAAATATTCTTCTAAATCTTGTCTAGTATTTAAATTTAAAAACATATCCCAATTTGGGCTGAAAATTCTAGCTTGGCTTTCTTCTATATATTTTATATTTAAATCCTTAAGCATAGAATTTATAGACCTTCTTCCAGTTTCTATATGTCTTTCTATCTTTTCTACTAAGTCCCTAGAATAAAAACCGTTAAATGGCTCTATCTTGTCTGTAAACCTCGTGACACATCCATCTAAATTATCATGATTCATGCATTTCATCATATATCTCGCATACTCGATATTGATATTTGGCATATCACAAGCAACTACAAAACTATATTTAGATGAGGCTTGTAGAAGTCCTGCATGTATGCCTGCTAGTGGCCCTTTGTCAATTATTTTATCACTAGTTATCTTGTGATTAATTCCTATATAATATTCAGGCTTATTGCTTACTATTATTATTTCATTGAATTCTGTCTTTAATTTACTAGTTAGAGAATCCATCAATCTTCTATGATCAACTTTCAACAGTTGTTTGTCAAAGCCCATTCTAGTGCTTTTGCCTCCAGCAAGTACAATGGCTGTACCAAAATCGTTCATCCTATCATCTACCTTCTGGCGCAATCACGTGCTTTTCCAGTTAATATCTCAAGTCCGTGATCTAGCTCATCTATTATATACTCCAGTGATTCACGAACTGCTTTTGGGCTTCCAGGAAGATTTATTATAAGAGTGTCTTCTCTTATACCAGATACCGCTCTCGATAGCATGGCTCTTTTAGTTATCTGCAAACTATATTGTCTTATAGCTTCAGAAATACCATTTGCCATTTTCGTACAAGCTCTAATAGTTGCCTCTGGGGTTACATCCCTTTTGCTAAATCCTGTACCGCCTGTGGTCAAGATTAAATCTAGCTTTAAATCATCAGACATATATACAAGTCTATCGTATATATAGTCTTCTTCATCTGGAATTATTTCCTTTAACTTTACACTATATCCATTAGCTTCAACTATTTCCCTAATAACTTCACCAGAAACATCTTGTCTTTCACCTATGGAGCCTTTGTCACTCACAGTTATTATCCCGACGTTAAAAAGATCAGCCACGGTTAGTTCCTTCTATTTCTTCTATCTTCTCAAGTAAATCTGCCATAAATATCGCTTTAGCCCAAGTTGCTTCTTTGAATTCTTTGCCAATTTTTCTATATGGCTTTTCAGGATTGTCAACATTAAGCAATTCTGTAGTAAGTCTTCCCTTTAAGCATAGGGGTCTTCCATTTGCAGGAGCCTTTGCCCTTACTGCTATATTTTTACCATTCTTGGACAATAATTCAAATTCACACCCATAGCTACAAGACTTGCACTCTATAGTCTTTACATCTGCATCCCACGATCTAATCTTATCCACTTGTCTTCTATCTATCAATGCCCCTACAGGACATACCGTTACACATCTATTACATGACACACATTTCGAACTTGCAAAGGTCTCATCTGCATCAAGTACTACTTTGGTATCATATCCTCTGCTTGCAAAAGACAATACCTCTCTTTCTTCCTTGATCTGTGAACAAGTCCTAATACATTTTCCGCATAATATACATTTGCTGTCATCTTTTAATATATATGGACTAGATGTATCTACAAGATTTGGTCTCATAGCCCCATCATGGTCTCTAAATCTTACACCATACCTATAAGCATATTTTTGAAGTAGACATTCTCCTGCTTTTTGGCAAGTCAGGCAATCATTTGGATGGCTATCAAGAAGCAATTGCAATATATCTACTCTTGCTTTTATAACTCTTTCACTCTCTGTATAAACTACCATACCTTGTCGTACTTTTGTAGAACAGGAGGTTTCAAGTTTTTTGTTTCCTTCAATTTCAACCAAGCATAGTCTACAAGCTGATACTATTTCTAAATTTGGATCATAGCAAAGTGCCGGAATTTCTATTCCCAGCGTCGCTGCTGCTTGTAAGACTGTGTAGTTTTCTGGAACTGTAAGTTTTTTTCCGTCTATTACAAGTGCTATATTTTTCATGTCCTCCTCCCTCCTATCTAGTAATTACTGCTCCAACTGGACATACTTCCATACAGTTTCCACATTTTATACATGCTGATGTATTGATTACATGTCTCTCTTTCACTTTTCCATCTATACAGGAAACTGGACAATTTTTAGCACATTTTGTACATCCTATACATTTATCTGTTATATAATACTCTAAAAGATCAGTACATGTGCCCGCTGGACATCTTTTGTCATTTATATGTGCTTCATACTCATCTCTAAAAAATTCAATTGTGCTAGTAACAGGGTTTGACGCAGTTTGCCCCAATCCACAAAGTGAAGCTGAACTTATAGTATCTGCAAGTGAAAGCATCTTATCTATATCGCCTTCTTGGCCTTTACCTTGAGTTATTCTTTCAAGCATCTCTAGCATTCTCTTTGTACCTTCTCTACATGGAACACATTTACCACAAGATTCGTCTACTGTGAAATCCAAGAAAAATCTTGCTATATCTACCATGCAGTTGTCTTCATCCATTACTACCATTCCACCTGAACCCATGATAGAACCTAGTTCTGCTAGAGATTCAAAGTCTACAGGAGTATCCAAGTACTTTGCTGGAATACATCCACCTGAAGGCCCACCTGTTTGTACTGCTTTAAACTCTTTGCCATTAGGTATTCCTCCACCAATATCATATATAATTTCTCTCAAGGTAACTCCCATTGGAATTTCGATTAAACCCGTATTTTCAATTTTACCACCTAATGCAAATACTTTAGTTCCTGGTGACTTTTCTGTTCCTATACTTCTAAACCAATCTACACCTCTTTGGAATATAACTGGTATATTTGCAAGTGTTTCTACATTGTTTATAATAGTTGGTTTTCCCCAAAGTCCTTTGTGAGCTGTTCTATTGATTTTAACCCTAGGCATACCCCTTTTACCTTCTATGGATTCCATAAGCGCTGTTCCTTCTCCACACACAAAAGCTCCTGCCCCAAGTCTAAGTTCTATATCAAAATTAAAATCTGTACCTAATATATTTTCTCCTAAAACTCCATATTCCTTTGCTTGTTTGATAGCTATTCTAAGTCTATCTACAGCTATAGGATATTCTGCCCTAACATATATAAATCCCTGGTCTGCTCCTATTGCATATCCAGCTATAGCCATCGCTTCTAAAACAGAATGTGGGTCACCTTCCAATATACTTCTATCCATAAATGCACCTGGGTCTCCCTCATCGGCATTACAAATTACATATTTTTTATCTGCATCATATTGATATGCAGTTTCCCACTTCCTACCTGTTGGGAATCCTGCCCCACCTCTACCTCTTAGTCCAGAGTCTTTAACGATTTGTATAACTTCATCACGACTCATTTCTGTAAGCATTTTTCCTAAAGCCTCGTAACCATCGAGTGCTATGTACTCTTCTATGTCTTCTGGTGCTATAACCCCACAGTTCCTAAGAGCAATTCTAGTTTGCTTTTTATAGAAATTAACTTCTGTAACTGGTTTTACTTTGCCATCCTCCAGAGACTCCTTAAATAATCTTCTCTTTACTATATTCCCCTTTATAATATGTTCTTCTATGATCTCTTCTACATCTGATAATTCAACATGGCTATAAAATACTCCTTCAGGATAAATTACAACATTAGGTCCTGATTCACAAAGTCCGAAACATCCTGTAAATATTACTTCTACATCATCTGCTAAACCATGCTCTTCTACCTTTTCTTGTAATAGTTCCTTTATTTCATCTCCATCAGAAGAATGACAACCTGTTCCACCACAAACCAAGATATGATATTTTTTATGTTCTTCTTTCTCATCTATATATTCCTTGTCAATACCCAATTCACGTAACTTCATCCTACCTACAGTTTTTTCTTTTATTTCTCTTAATTCTTTTATAGTAGTCACATTAACACCTCCGTATTATCTATACTTTTCTATTATTCCCTTAACATCTTCTGGCTTTAATCTTCCGTATACATCATCATTAACTACTAAAACTGGTGCTAATCCACATGCTCCCAAACATCTCGTTGCTGAAATGGAAAATTTCATATCTGGAGTAGTTTGTTCTACACCTATTCCAAGTTCCTTAACAACTTCATTTAATATACCTTGTGCTCCTCTTACATAACAAGCTGTACCCAAGCAAACTCCCACATTAAATTCTCCCTTAGGTATCAATGAAAACTGTGAATAAAAAGTAATTACTCCATAAACTTCGGACACAGGAACTTTTAATTCCTTGGATATTATTTCTATTACCTCCTTAGGCATATATCCAAATTTACTCTGAGCCTCCTGTAAAACAGGCATCAATGCTCCCTGCTTATCTTTGTTTTGACCTATAAATATTTTAAAGTCATTGATCTTTTCCGCATTCTCTTTTAAATCAAATTTGAATTCCATATTTCTCCTCCTTATTTGAGTATAGTAATAATAAATCTTGGAATTTCAAAAAGCTTGTCCAAATATTTCGAAAATCATTTTAGATATAAAATTCCAATTTTATATTAAATTAATCTATTAAACACTAATATTTTATAGTATTTATCTATGATTGTCAATTAATTTTCAATGTGAAAAATGGGATATAGACACCATATAATTAATTTCTTGAAAATTTGCAAATTTATTGATAATATATACATAGTTTACAGATGGATCTAAGTAGATTTACAAAACTTACTTTCAAAAACTATCAATTTGCTAAAGACATAAGGAGAGATAGAATGATTACAAATATAACTATTGATAAAGCTCATGAAATACTTCTAAACCAAAGAATAAATACACAATTAATAGAATTACCTATCTTAGAAAGTTTAGACTATGTATTAGGTGAAGATATTGCATCAAATATGAATCTTCCCCCTTTTGATCGATCTCCACTTGATGGCTATGCATATAGATCCCAAGATACTTTGCTCGCTACCGGTGATTCCCCTGTTATCTTGGAAGTGATTGACAATTTACAAGCAGGCCATATCAGCGAGAAAAAAATTGAAAAGGGACAGGCAATGCGTATAATGACTGGTGCAAAAATCCCTGCTGGTGCCGATGTTGTTATGATGTATGAGCTTACTGAATTCACAAAAGACCAAGTTAAAATCTTTACAAGTTTAAAAGCTAATTCTAATATTGCCAAGATGGCTGAAGATATGAAGGTTGGCGAATTAGTCCTTGAAAAAGGAATTACAATAGGCCCTGCCGAAATAGGCATATTGGCTTCACTTGGGAAAAGCCATGTAATGGTATATGCCAAGCCCAAGGTAGCTATACTAGCCACAGGCGATGAACTTGTAAGCATTTATGATGAACTAGAAGAAGGGAAAATAAGAAATAGCAATTCCTACTTTTTAGCTGCTCAAATAAAAAAACTAGGTGCAGAGCCTGTAATGCTTGGAATCGCAAAAGACAATCTAAAGGATACTGCTGATAAAATATCCTCTGCCTTAAAGTGGGCTGATATGATAATTACAACTGGAGGTGCATCTGTAGGTGATGCAGATATTATCAAAGAAGCCTTTCAAGAAATCGGAGCTAGTATTATATTTTGGAAAGTGATGATGAAACCTGGAACTCCAATCATTGCAGCCAAATACGAGGATAAATTTTTATTTGGATTATCTGGCAATCCAGCTGCAGCATATATTACATTTGAAAAATTTGTAAGACCTAGTATATTGAGGACTATGGGAAAAGAACAATCTAATTTTATGAAAGTGAATTCTATATTAGAAGATGACTTTCCTAAGTTGAGTAAACAAAACAGATATGTTAGAGCCTTTACTTATAAAAAAGATGGCAAGTATTATACAAAACTGCCAAGTAAAAACAGCTCTGGAGTTTTATCTAGTATGGCTGGTAAGAACTCGCTGCTACTTATACCTGGGGGTACTGGACCTTACAAATCTGGAGATAGGGTAGAGGTTGAACTAATCAATAACTTAGAGCTAGAACAATGATCCCTGTATTTTCAATTGTCTCCAGTAAATCTAATGCAGGAAAAACTACAGCTCTATGCCATATTATCAAAGAGTTGAAAACTAGAGGGTATAGAGTTGGAACTATAAAGCACGATGTACATGATTTTGATATAGATCATCCAGGAAAAGATACTTGGATGCATGCTAAAGCAGGTGCAGATGTAGTTGCAATATCGTCTTCTAAAAAGATGGCTATAATTGAGCAGGTAGAAAGGGAATATAATTTAGATGAAGTTATATCTAAAATTAAAAATGTAGATATTATAATAACCGAAGGATATAAAGCGGAAAACAAAGCTAAAATTGAAGTTTTAAGAAAAGATGTTTCTACCAATTTATTTTCTAAAGTTGAGGAATTATTTGCAATAATTACTGACACTCCCATTGATATAAAGGTAGCACAATTTAACTTTTCTGAAATTCAAAACTTAGTAGATTTGATTGAAGTTAAATTTTTACACGCATATAGTAAATAATATCTGAAAACTTTATCAATTTTATTTGATAAATATATAAAACTCATATATAATATCTACTATATATGAGTTTTATATATAATTGTAATTAAATACTTATCGAGAGGTGAATACTGTGAAAAATGACCAATTTAAATCCATTATAGATTTTGCTATTGAAAATGAAGTGGAGGCATATGAATTTTATAGAGATGCAGCTTTAAAAGTCAAGGACAATTATCTTAAAGAAGTATTTGAAGACCTTTCAAAAGAAGAATTAGAACATAAGAGATTCTTAAAAGAATTTCTATCTAGTGATGTAGATAATATAAAGCTAGATGAATTTAAAGATTATAAAGTAGCTGAAACTATTGATAAGCCGAAGCTTTCGGTAGAAATGGAGTTTGCAGAAGCTATTGGATTAGCTATGAAAAATGAAGAAGAAGCTATGAAGATGTATAGTGATTTATCTGGTGCTTTTCTAGATCAAAGTCAAAAGGACCTTTTCCTTGGACTTATGAAAATGGAACAAATGCATAAAGCTAAACTAGAAGAAATATACCTAGAAGTGGCATATGCCGAAGTTTGGTAGTATTAGTATAATCAAAATATAATATAATTAATCGTGGAGGTGGACTATGGTTACATTGACAATGAATGGAAAAGAAATTACTGTAAAATCAGGAACTTCTCTCTTAGAAGCTGCCAGAGAAAATGGAATAGATATACCTACATTATGCTATGATAAAAATCTATCAATATTTGGTGGATGTAGGATGTGTATAGTAGAAGTTGAAGGTTCTAAAAAATTACATGCTTCTTGTTCAGAGAAAGCTCGTGAGGGAATGGTAGTCTTTACGGAATCTGAAAGGGTAGTTAAAACTCGTCAAGATATACTGGGACTTCTTTTATCAAATCATCCTGTAGATTGCTTGACTTGTGACAAGGTTGGTAATTGTGATCTTCAAGATTTAGCTTATCAGTATGGAGTAAGAGGCCCTACTTTTATAGGCGAAAAAAAGAGTTATGAAATAGAAGGTTTGAATCCTGTTATGGAAAGGGACCAAACTAAATGTATCTTATGCGGAAAATGCGTGAGGGTATGTAGCGAAGTTCAGGTAACTCATACAATAGATTTCACGGGAAGAGGCTTTGATTCTAAAATAGCTGCAGGCCTTGATCTTCCATTAGGCACTGACAACTGCAGACTATGTGGACAATGTATAAGTGTATGTCCTACTGGCGCTATTATTAATAAACAATTCAAAGGAGTACGTCCTTGGGAAGTAAGTAAGGTCACTACTACATGCCCATTCTGTGGAGTAGGCTGTAATTTCGACTTAAATGTCAAAGATGGAAAAGTAGTTGGAGTAACGCCAAATGAAGCTGCTCCAGTAAATGGTACTTCACTTTGTGTAAAGGGAAGATATCATACAGATTTAATAAATAGTCCCAATAGACTTACCAAACCTTTGATTAAGATAAATGGTAAATTTGAAGAAACAACTTGGGATATAGCTTTAGATACAGTAGCCAATAATTTCATGAAAGCAAAAGAAAATCATGGACCAGATTCAATTGCAGGACTAAGTTCAGCTCGTTGTACAAACGAAGAAAATTATCTCTTCCAAAAAATGATGAGAGCTGTAATGGGTACCAACAATGTGGATCACTGCGCTAGGACCTGACATGCTCCTACAGTTGCAGGTCTTGCAACTACACTTGGAAGTGGAGCTATGACAAATTCTGTATCTGAAATAGAAGGTAATGAAGTTTTATTTATTATAGGTTCAAATGCTACAGAAGCACATCCTATAATTGGAAACAAAATGAAAAGAGCCGTTCAAAACGGATCTAAATTAATAGTAATAGATCCTCGCCGTACAGAGCTTGCTGCTTTAGCTGATTTGTGGCTTCCTCTAAAATCAGGAACTGACGTCGCTCTGATAAATGGATTAATGCATATAATTATTAAAGAAGGTTTAGAAGATAAGGAGTTTTTAGAAGAACGCTGTACAGGACTTGAAGGAATTTTAGAAGTAATAAAAAATTATCCTCCAGATCTAGTATCTAAAATAACAGAGATACCTGAAGAATTATTATATGAAACTGCTAGAATGTACACTAGCACTAAAAAAGCAGGTATATTTTATACACTAGGTATTACAGAACATACTTCAGGAACTGCTAATGTTATGAACCTTGCAAACCTTGCTATGCTAACAGGACATTTAGGAACAGAGAATTCAGGAATAAATCCAATACGTGGACAGAATAATGTTCAAGGTGCTTGTGATATGGCTGCACTCCCTAATACTTTCCCAGGATATCAAAGTGTTCATGAAGAAAAGAACTTAAGGTTCTTTGAAAAAATTTGGGGTGTAAAACTAAGTACCACTACTGGACTTAGAATTCCTGAGATGATAGATGAAGCCTATGATGGCAATGTAAAAGCCATGTATATTATGGGAGAGGATCCTGTACTTACTGACCCTGATGCAAATCATGTTAAAAAAGCATTGGAAAATCTAGACTTTTTAGTAGTACAAGATATATTCTTAAGTGAAACTGCTAAGTTTGCAGATGTTGTATTCCCAGCTACATGCTATGCTGAAAAGAATGGTACTTTTACAAATAGTGAAAGAAGAGTACAAAGAGTAAGAAAAGCTGCAGAAGCACCTGGAGATGCTAGAGTTGATTGGCAAATACTGTGTGATGTGGCTAAGAGAATGGGTGCTAAGGGCTTTGATTTTAAGAATTCAGAGGAAATATTTGAAGAAATCAGACTTACAACACCTAGCTATAGAGGTCTTACTTACAAGAGAATAGATAAAGTTGGATTGTCATGGCCATGTCCAACAGAAGATCATCCAGGAACAAAATTCCTTCATAAGGGAGTATTCCCTATCGGTAAAGGTAAGATGATCCCTGTTGACTATGAACTGCCTGCAGAATTAGTATGTGAAGAGTATCCAATACTTCTTACGACAGGTAGGATGCTCTACCACTACAATGTTATGACCGTTAATTCCAAATCATTAAATGATATAAGACCACACGAACTAGCTGAAATAAATCCAATTGACGCTGAAAAGCTTGGTGTAAAAGAAGAAGGATTTATAAGAGTAACTTCAAGACGTGGTTCTATATTGACTAGAGTTACAATAACAGAACGAGTTAAACCGGGCATGATGTTTATGACATTCCATTACAAAGAATCACCTGTAAATGAACTTACCAATGCAGCTTTTGATCCTATTACAAAGACTGCAGAATACAAAATATCAGCTGTAAGAATAGAAAAAGTAGAAGAAGCTCCAGAGCTTGGTATATAATTAATTAAAATAAGGGATGAGTCTTTAAATATAAGATTCATCCCTTTTATATAGGAGGTTAAACAAAATGCATTTATTTTCAAATTACACAAATCAAGAAAACATCATTTTAATTTATCTATTGTCTATAAATATAATCTCATTTATAGTATTTGGGATTGACAAATGGAAGGCTAAAAATAAAAGGTGGAGAATATCAGAAGCCTTACTACTGCTTATATCATTTATAGGAGGAGCAACAGGTGCTTTAATGGGAATGGTAGTCTTTAAACATAAACTATCTAAAAAGAAGTTTTGTATAGGCGTCCCAAGCTTTATAATTTTAAATAGAATAGGGACCTTTTTAATATTGTCCTTGAACAAATAAATAAGTTTATCTTC
>CAYRYO010000012.1:0-3708 GCA_964428475.1 uncultured Tissierellaceae bacterium | reverse complement strand
CACCAAATACGCCCATGCTTATCATCCAAGATGCAGCTACTCCCATCCAAAAGAATGCATATGCTCCAAAGGCTGTAGTACCAAAGGTATTCATTCTTTTAGAATCATTGATACAAGCAAACAATTGTGCAAAAGCTCCTAAAAAAACTGCCCAAGGAATTACAAAAGAATAGCCCTGTGTTAAACCTAATTTCTGTGATGATGCGACGAGTGTTACCATTGCAAGTCCAAATAATCCTAGTGCCGATGGATCTGCATTTACAAGCTTTACATTTTGCGTGTGTGTCTTCTCCATATTGCCTCCTTAAAATAATGTAATCTATTATATGATAGCATCTTTTAAGGATTTTTCAAGTTAAATCTTTAACATGGATACAACTATATATTTTCTATACACCAATCAATAGGTTTTTTCCCAATTGATTGTAGAAAATTATTGCTTTTAGAAAAAGGTTTGGATCCAAAGAAACCCCTGCTTGCTGCCAATGGACTTGGATGTACTGACTTTATTATATGATGTTTGGGATTTGTAATCAATTCTTCCTTTTTTATAGCATTGTTCCCCCAAAGTATAAACACTATAGGGTCTTCTCTTTCATTTAAAAGTTTTATTATATTGTCAGTGAATATTTGCCATCCAATTTTCTTATGTGAATTAGCCTCTCCCGCCCTTACAGTAAAAGAAGTATTTAGAAGCAATACTCCTTCTTGTGCCCATTTGGTAAGGGTTCCGTGATTGGGAATCTTACAACCCAAATCAGTGTGTAGTTCTTTGTAGATATTTCTTAAAGATGGTGGAATCCGAACTCCAGGCTTTACAGAAAAAGCCAATCCATATGCTTGATTTGGACCGTGATATGGATCTTGACCAAATATTACTGCCTTTACATCTTTATATGCAGTAAAATGTAATGCATTAAATATATCATGAGCATGGGGATATATTGTATGTGTATTATATTCATCTATAAGTTCTTCTCTCAGTTTTAGATAATAGTCCTTGTGCATTTCATCTTCTAATAATTCTTGCCAATCGTTTTTAAATATTTTTTTCATATCTTCAACTCCTTGTGTATAAAGCATCTCTACAAATCCAGCAGATAATCCTTTACCTCAACTATTTCTCCACCCCTTACATACACTCTAGGTAGCCTCTTTGTAAACATACATAGCACAGATGCTGGAATCTCTCCCATACCTGATGCCACTTCCTCTATGCTTATCTCTTTATCTCCTGCTTTACCCATAAATACTACTGTATCTCCCAATGCTACATCTAAATCTGTAACATCTACCATAAGTTGATCCATGCAAATCCTGCCTATTATTGGTGCAAAGTTACCATTTATTATACATCTTCCAACATTGCTAAGTTTTCTATTAAATCCATCTGCATAGCCCAATGGTATAGTTGCTACTTTAGTTGTTCTGTCTGCTTCATATACAAGTCCATAGCTTAAACTTTGCCCCTTATGGATTTCCTTTATATTGGATACTGTTGATTTCAAAGTGATTAGACTCTTGAGTTTTAAATATTCCCTGTCTGCTTCTGGAAAAGGATAGACGCCATAAATAATTACACCTGCCCTAACCATATCGTATCCATAATCATAAAAATTCATGGTAGCAGCACTATTCATTATATGTCTTATCTTTATCTTTATATCTTTCTTTGCTAATTCATCTAATACAAATTTAAATTTTCTAGCCTGATCATTTGTATATAACCTATTTTCATCTGCTACTGCAAAATGACTAAATATACCTTCTACTTCTATATTTTCCATATTATATATCTCTTCTATGGCATCTACATTTTCTAAAGTAGGCATAAATCCCAATCTATTCATACCAGTTTCTATTTTTATATGCAGCTTTGCACTTTTATTTAAAGTCTTAGCTATCTCGTTAAAATACTCTGCTTGTTCTTTTAAGTAAACAGCCATTGTAATATCATTTTCTATGGCCTTTTCAGCTAAATAGTCTGGAGTATATCCCATTATAAGTATTTCAACATCCTCATGATATTTCCTTATATGAAGAGCTTCCGAAAGATGGGCTACACCAAATCTTTTTATTCCCTCATCTTTTAAAGTCCTAACTATCATCTCTGCACCATGTTCATATGCATCTGCCTTAACTATAGCCATCATATCAGTAGTTCCCTTTAATTTTGCCTTAATTTCATGACAATTATGCACCAAATTATCTAAGTCTATTTCCATCCATGTAGGTCTTGTTAAACTTTTCATATAATTTCACCCCTTCTTGTATTTATCTTAAGTATATCATAAATCTTTTACAATTTAAGTAGAAAAATGGAAAAATCCTATAACAGCGAAGATGCCTTTGCTGTTATAGGATTTTAGACAAGCTATCTTTATCCTAATCCTATTAATTCTCTTCTATTTCTCTTACTAATTCTTCCATTAAATCCTTTACCGATATTATCTTATCTATTAAATAGGCATTAGCTCCTGCAAATACAAAACCTGAACTTAAATTTCCCTTTTCAGCACTTATAAGGGCATTTGCTATACAATATGGTACTTCATCCGGTTTACATGGCTTAAGACAATTGGTTACACATTTAATTGGTCTTCTTTTTCCTGCTTTTGCCTCTTCTGTAAATTGATTATTTATAGCACGACCAACAAGTCCCACTGGGCTATCTATTAGCACTATATCTTTCTCTTTTGCATTTATATATGATTCTTTAAAAGTCATATCTGCATCGCATTCAATGGTTGCTGCAAACCGGCTTCCAAGTTGCACCCCTGAGGCCCCTAGTTTCAATAAATTTGCTATATCACAGCCATCTTTTATGCCTCCTGCAGCTATTATTGGAATACTTCTTCCATATTTTTGTTCAAATGGTTTCACCACATCTAATACTTCAGGTATTAAATTTTCGAGTTTCTTTAATGGATCTAATATCTCTTCTCTTGAAAAGCCTAGATGTCCTCCCGCTAATGGTCCTTCAACCACTATGGCATCTGGAATTACTCCATATCTTTTATCCCAAGTCTTACACATAAGCTTAGCTGCTCTGTCAGATGAAACAATAGGTACAATCTTTGTGTCTGTTCCTTTAGTGAATTCTGGAAGACCCAGTGGAAGTCCCGCACCAGAAAAGATTATATCTATTTTTTCCCTGACTGATTCCTTGACGATTTCTTCAAAGTTATTTAATACAGTCATTATATTTATCCCTATAATACCACCTTTTGATATCTCTTTTGCACGCTTTATATGATATTTTAATGCCCTTAGATTGGCAGTTTTTTTGTCCTTGTAGAAGTCTGCTTCTTTGAATCCTATCTCTACTCCAGATAAAACTCCAATCCCACCATTTAGAGCTACATTTCCTGCTAAATTAGAAAGAGATATACCTACTCCCATTCCCCCTTGTACTATTGGTACCTTGGCAGTTAAATCTCCTATTTTCAATGGTTTTAATTTCATAGTTACCTCCTAAAAAATATTAGACTACCAAACGTAGCCTAATGTAAATTATATATGTTTTTATATAAAAAAGATAGTTTTTGTTAACAAACTTTGTTTTTTCATTCTAACCCATTTGATTTTTTCTATTTTATATAGTATAATTTAATCATTGATTATGATAATCAGTATCATCATATTGAAGATACAATATACTATTGTTTCAATACGATTTTTGGTCTTTTTATTGTAAAGGAGGATAAT
>CAYRYO010000011.1:0-44629 GCA_964428475.1 uncultured Tissierellaceae bacterium | reverse complement strand
ATTTACAATGCATAAGAGCCTTTATTCTTTGATTTTACTGCAAAACTCAAGATATTAATAATATACATATTTATTATTTCATAAAATATTGAAAACATTAGAAAATAAATTAATAAATAGTGTCTTAAATGGAAATGAAAAGCAAACAATAATATATTACAAAAAATTAATCAATACATATGAAAACAATCTAATACGATGTTGTAATAGAATTAGATCATTGAAAAATTATCTTTTATCTATGAATTCTATATTATACACTTCATGTGATAAAAATCGAATCTCCTACAAAGATATCTTTGAAAAGAGAAATGCATTTATGTTTGAAATAGAGAGAAAAAACAATCTTGAAGATGTATATAATTTAGGCAAAGAAATTATCCTATTTTATGCAGGTATTAATCAAAACAAATATTCATATACATCAAATCAAATTGTAAATCAAGCTTTAAACTATATACATAACAATCTAGACAAAAATCTAAATCTTGAAAAAGTTGCTAAGGAAATTCACATTAGCAAAAGCCATTTGTGTAATCTATTTCCCATATATCTTAAATCTAGTTTTTCTAATTATGTCAATAAAACTAAAATAGAACATGGGAAAAGCTTGTTAGAACAAAGCTCTAAATCTCTTGTAGACGTAGCATTTGAATGTGGATTTAATAGTCAAAGTTACTTTTGTTCTACTTTTAAAAAAATAGAGGGAATTACACCTCTACAGTATAAAAAGAATTGTCTTTAGATAAACAAAGGCTGTCACTATGCAGAATTAACCTTATAGTGACAGCCTTTAAACTCCCTTTAACAGGCCTTGTATTTTAGCGCCTGAAGTATTTCATCCAATGAATTGCTACTACTAGTATGTGATCTAGTTATAGGTATGCTTTTCCTTTTAGCTTCCTTGATAGCAGTGTTTACCATTTTATGAGAAACTGTATTTGTAAAAAGAATAATCGCATCAGGACTTCCTATAGTCTTTGCAAACTTTGGTGTAATCTGTGTGAAAATTTTTAATTTAAATCCATTTTTCTTACCTATACCTTTATATTCACTATGCATTCTATCATGTCCACCTATTAATACTATACTCATCTTAAATCCTCCTTATTTTATAATGGCTCATCGCTATTGATAATCATTATCATTTGTAGTTTAAAAAACAAGTCCCTGAAATTACAAGGACTATTGATATATTACTTTGCACTTTATCAAATTAAAACTACAATGTCTACAGTTTTGAAGGATCTTAACAATATATTTGAAATAATTTGAATATAATTAAAATATACAAGGGTTTAAATTCAAAAAAGGCCTAGTCCCTACACTTCTCTTCTCCAGTTTCTAGGAACTAGTAGTGCTATTATGGTAAACAGTTCAAGCCTTCCAAGTAGCATCAATAAGGATAAGAACAGTTTAGTAATCCCACTGTATCCAGAGAACGTTTGCGATGCTCCTACATAGCCAAAACCTGGCCCAATATTTCCTAGAGTTGCCGCTACTGTACTAGAAGCACTGAGGATATCTACACCCTCTAATGAAACTATTATAGTAGATATTACAAAAAGTAACATATAAAGTCCAAGAAAACTATTTATACTCTCTATTGTTTCATTTGGAAGTATCTTTTTATTTATTTTAACTGGCATAACTGCTCTAGGATGAAATATCTTTAGTATATTTCTTTTTATTAACTTGAGCATAACTAATATTCTAATCACTTTCATACCACCACCAGTAGACCCAGCACTAGCTCCCACAAACATAAGAAGAAACAATATCCCCTTACTAAAAGATGGCCACAAATCAAAGTCTGTGGTGGAAAATCCTGTAGTTGTGATAATTGATATTACCTGAAAAAATGAATGTTTGAGGGAGTTTAAAATTCCGCTAAAATCCGTAAAATATAAATTCAAAGTAATTGCAAATATAGATACTGCAACTATAAGTAAATACGTTCTTAACTCTTCATCTTCAAACATATCTCTCCATTTCCCTCGAAATATACCATAGTATATCGAAAAGTTCACTCCTGAAAATAACATAAAAAAGCCAATAACAAGAGTTATATATGTATTATTGTACCATCCTACACTTGTATTCTTGGTAGCAAATCCTCCTGTACCAACCGTAGCAAATGTATAAGTAAAGCTCTCAAATAATGACATTCCACCTATTTTAAGCAATATAACTTCCATAACTGTTATAGTGATATATGTTAAATAAAGTATCTTTGCTGTGTCTTTTATCCTTGGCGCTATCTTGTTTGTAACAGGCCCCGGGCTTTCAGCCTTTAAAATCTGAAAACCTCCTATCCCTAGCATAGGAAGTAGTGCCAAAGTAAATACTAAAATTCCCATACCACCTATCCAATGAGTAAAGGATCTCCAAAATAAAATCCCAAGTGGCAATATCTCTACATCATCAATTACAGTAGCACCTGTTGTTGTAAATCCTGATACTATCTCAAAGAAGGCGTCTATATATGTAGGCGTAGCATTTGATAAGTATAATGGCAAGGCACCTAGGATGGATATTACAAGCCATCCTAGAGCCACTATAGACAATCCTTCTTTTGCACCTATTTTTGAATTTTCACGTTTTTTTCTACTGAAAAACAAGCCTATAAGCCCAGTTGTTAAAATGGTAATTAAAAACGGTATCTTATCAGGTCCTCCAGTGTTTATAGCTATAAGTAGTGAAGGTGTCATAAGTATTGATTCAACTATTAGTAGACTTCCTAACACTCTTAGCACGATTCCGTAATTCACTTAATGGTCCTCCCTTTTGCGGTTTGAAAAACATCTTTAAATTTGGCAAATCATCCTTTAAAGAAAACACCACTATTCTATCATTTTCTTTTATATATGTGTCTCCATTTGGTATAAATACATTTTCATTTCTTACCAAAGCGCCTATTATAATTCCCTTTGGCAATTTAAGTTCTTTTAAAGTTTTTCCAAGGATTGGAAGATCCTTGCCAATAATTATTTCTGTTACTTCGCCATCGCCACCTATCAAAAGTGACACAGATACGATTTTACCACCTCGAACAAATTTCAATATATTACTAGCTGTAATATATACAGGATTTAAAGCTGCATCTATTCCAAGCCTATCAATTAATTTTGTATAATTCTCCTTGCTAATTTTCGATATAGTTTTAGATACTCCTGACTGTTTAGCCATCAGTGCCATAAGCAAATTAGCCTCATCATATCCCGTCGCTCCAACAAAAGCATCCATATATGACAGTTTTTCTTCTTCAAGTAAATTTATATCTGTTCCATCGCCGTGTATTATAAGTACATCATTTAATTTTTCGCTTAATTCTTCACATCTTGCCTTGTTTTTTTCTACTATAGTAATTGATATATTTGATTTAACCAATTCTTTTGCCAAGTAATAGGAAATATTGCTTCCACCGATAATCATTACCTTTCCTATGTTTTTTTTATTTATATTTTTGTTTAATTTGCCATTTAAATCTACTATATCTCCACTCTTCCCTATAACATGTATTGTATCGTTTGTCTCTAAAACTGTCGATCCATAAGGTATTATAATCTTTCCTGATCTTGATATGGCAGTAACTAAAAGCTTGTCAAATCCTTCTAAGTCCATTACTCTCTTTCCGACAAATTCATTCATATTTTCAATATTAAAATCTATCATTTGTACTTTGCCTTTGGCAAATTCTCCTGAATAAAAACTATAACTTTTAAGCAGGTATTTTTCTATTGACTGAGCAGTGGCTAAATCTGGGTTTACTATATGATCTATTCCCATTTTATCTTTAATAAAATCAAGTTGCTTCATATATTCAGGATTTCTTATCCTAGCAATAGTAGTATCGCAGCCTAGTTTTTTAGCCAAAGAACAAATAAGAGTATTTGTTTCATCGCTATCAGTTGAAGCAACCAACAAATTATAAGTCTCTATATTCAACTCTTTTAATATGCTTATCTCTATTCCATTTGCCAATACAGTTAAAACATTTAGATGCTCATTTACAGCATCTATAACCCTTGGATTTGTGTCTACAACAGTTACATCAATCTCTTCTTGCACCATTGACTCCGCTAATTTATATCCAAGCTTACCTGCACCTACAATCATAACCTTCATCAAATTCACCTCATATACACTATACCAAATCCCTTTATACAATAATAGTATAAAATAAAGTATTTTTAAAATAGTTGTTGACATATGCCCATAACTTAACTATACTTAGTATATAGGGCATATGCTCAAAATGAAAGGAGAGATGAAAAATGGCTGGATTTGATGGAAATGGACCTAGAGGAACTGGCCCAATGACTGGAAAAGGTATGGGATATTGTGCAGCTGATATATCTGAAAGACCTTATTATGGTAGAGGTATGGGACTAGGCATGGGAAGAGGCATAGCTAGAAGAAGACCTGGAATTGGCAGAGGTATAGGAAGACGTGGATTAGGTCGATACTCTATAGAAGATGCAGAGTATCTATTTGATTCTAATATTTCACTTGAAGATGAAAAAACAATATTAGAAGAAAGACTTAATAGGATTAATAGTCAATTAAGAAAAGATTAATCTATTCATCTAAACTATTGTAAAGGAGTGATATATTGGCAAGACCTATGAAGCTTCGGCGAGTATGCAATTTACCTTTAAATGATCAATTTGGCCCTATAGGAAATTGCGAAAAGAATGTGGATATTATTTCTATGACTGTAGAAGAGTATGAGACTATACGTCTTATTGATTTAGAAGGATTAACACAAGAAGAATGTGCTGAGACAATGAATGTAGCAAGGGCAACAGTACAAAGAATATATGTTGAGGCAAGAAAAAAATTAGCGGATTTTCTAGTTAATGCCAATATGTTGAATATAGAGGGCGGAAATTACAAACTCTGTAAAAATAGAGATCAGCCTGAGGGTTGTGGAAGGTGTCATAGAAATAGATGGGCTAGAGATAATAAATAAAACTTGGAGGTAAGATATGATAATTGGAATACCAGTAGATAAAAGTACAATGGAGGCCAATGTAAGTAGCCACTTTGGACGTACAGAATTTTTTCTTATATGGAACACAGAGGATGAAAAACCTTTATTTATCAATAATGATGCAATGAACGCTCAAGGTGGAGCAGGTATAAAAGCAGCTCAAGTCCTAGTAGACAATAAGGTAAATGCTATTATATCTCCTAGACTTGGACAAAATGCTTTTGATGTAATAAATGGTGCAGGTATCGAAATTTACGCTTCAGAAGGTACTTCATTAAAAGAAAATCTGGATAAACTTAACAGTGGAAGTTTATCTCCATTAAATAACATACATGAAGGCTTTCATGGACCTGGAGGAAACTAGAATGAAAATAGCTGTACTAAGTGGAAAGGGTGGAACTGGAAAGACGCTTGTTTCTGTAAACTTAGCATCAGTCGCTGGTGGCGCAAACTATGTCGACTGTGATGTAGAAGAACCCAACGGTCATCTATTTTTTAAACCAGAATATATTAAAAATGAAATAGTAACCAGCGAAATCCCCCTCGTAGACCATGATAAATGTATAGGCTGTAAAAAGTGCGTTGAATTTTGTAAATTCAATGCCTTAGCCTATACAAAAAAACTTCTAGTCTTTGAAGATATTTGCCACTCATGTGGAGGCTGTATGTTGGTATGTCCAGAGAACGCTATAACAAAACAGGATAAAACCATAGGGGACATAGAAAAGGGAATTAGCATAAATGTTAATGTGTTTTCTGGCATGCTTAAACCAGGAGAACCAGCAGGGACTCCAATAATAGAAAGCCTTTTGAAAAATATAGAACATAGTCAAAATACAAGTGTAATAGATTGTCCACCAGGCAGTGCTTGTATTGTAATGGATAGCATAAAAGATGCAGATTATTGTGTTTTAGTTGCTGAACCAACATTATTTGGTGTGCATAATTTAAGTATGGTATATGAACTTGTAACTCTATTTAAGAAACCATTTGGAGTTGTGCTTAACAAGACTGTAGAAGGAGAAAATCCCGCGAGAGATTTTTGTATGGAAAATGGTATTGCCATCCTTCTAGATATTCCATATGATACCAATCTAGGAACAATGAATTCAAATTCACTTATAGTTTCTAGAGAAGACGATAAATATAAAGAACTATTTACGGATTTATTAAATACTATTACTAAGGAGGTTTCAAAATGAAGCAATTATTAATCCTTAGTGGAAAAGGTGGAACTGGAAAGACTACAATTGCCAGTGCATTTATTAAATTATCACAAGCCAAAAGATTTGCAGATTGTGATGTAGATGCTCCAAATTTACATTTAGTCATGGATAGAGATCAAGTTCCGCAAAGAGATGATTTTTATGGGCTAGATAAAGCTCATATATTCCAAGATAAATGTACTAAATGTGGATTATGTGAAGAACATTGCAATTTTGATGCAGTATATTATAATAAAAATGAAGATAAATTTATAGTAGATCCTTTTGCCTGCGAAGGTTGTTCTGTATGTCAATTTGTTTGCCCTGCAGATGCAATAGAAATGCAAGCTGCTATAGTAGGGGATTTGATGCTTTATGCAGATAAAAGTGTGTTTTCTACGGCTAAACTTAGAATGGGGAGTGGAAACTCAGGTCTTTTAGTCACAGAAGTTAAAAATAGAATGAAGTTAAACGATGTAGAATCAGATATAGCCATTATAGATGGTTCCCCTGGTATAGGATGTCCTGTAATTGCTTCTATAACTGGTGTCGATATGGTTTTGATAGTAGCTGAGCCTTCAGTATCTGGCATTAGCGATCTTGAAAGAGTGATAAAAACTGCAGACCATTTTAAAACACCAGTAGCAGTTTGTGTAAATAAATACGATGTAAATATTGCAAATACAGAAGCAATTGAAAAGCTATGTAGTGAAATGAATCTTCCTTTTGTTGGAAAGATACCCTTTGACTCAGAAGCTATTAGGGCTGTAAATAAAGGTCTTACAATAGTAGATATTGACTGTGTCTCTGGAGAAAAGACCAAAGATGTATATAAAAATACTATGAATTTACTTAAATAACATATAGGAGAGATGCTCGATGGCTGAAACTTGTAATGACAATTGTTCACAGTGTGCTGAAGATTGTGGAGATAGAAAAGAGGAATTTGATTTCTCTGAGAAGGCTCATGAACTTAGTAATATTAAAAAAATAATAGGTGTAGTAAGTGGAAAAGGCGGAGTTGGTAAGTCCTTGGTTACTTCTATGCTTGCAGTTGAGATGAATAGAAGAGGATATAATTCAGCAATACTAGATGCAGATGTAACTGGACCATCTATACCCAAGGGATTTGGTATAAAAGACAAGGCAAGGGCTACAAAGGCTGGAATGTTTCCAGTTAAAAGTCAAACCGGCATAGATATTATGTCAATAAATCTACTACTTGAAAATGATACAGATCCAGTGGTTTGGAGAGGTCCAATCATTGCGGGAACTGTAAAACAATTTTATACAGATGTAATATGGAAAGATGTAGATTATATGTTTATAGATATGCCTCCTGGAACTGGAGATGTTCCATTAACAGTATTTCAAAGTCTTCCAGTAGATGGCATCATAATAGTTACATCACCTCAAGAACTTGTCTCTATGATAGTTTCAAAAGCTGTCAAGATGGCTAGGATGATGAATATACCTATTCTGGGGATAGTTGAGAATATGTCTTACTTTAAATGTCCAGATTGTGATAAAGAATACAGTGTATTTGGAAATAGCAATATAGAAGAAGTAGCCAAAAATCATAATATAGATACTTTTGACAAACTTCCTATAGACCCTGCCATATCAAAATCATGCGATCTCGGACAGGTGGAATTATTAAATCTAAACCTTTTACAAAATATATCAAACAAGCTTGAAAATTTGAAAATGGAGTGATAAATATGAAAATAGCAGTAGCTAGTGATAAGGGACAAGTAACTGGTCATTTTGGACATTGTGAAACATTTGAAATCTTTGAAACAGAAAATGGAAAGATAGTTAAAGAAGAATCCGTAGCAAACCCTGGACATAAACCTGGATTTTTGCCTAATTTCTTAAATGATAATGGAGTAAACACCATTATATCTGGAGGTATGGGTGGAGCTGCTGTTAATATCTTCAATGAACACAATATTGAAGTAATAATAGGCGCAAGTGGCGATGCAAAAACAGCTACAGAAGCTTATCTTAAAGGCGAATTAAAATCAACTGGCTCAGTATGCCACGATCACGATCATTAAATCTATGACCTCAAAAATAGATGAAAAACAGTCTAGTGAATTTTGCTAGGCTGTTTTTTTATTTAAGGTACGAGTATCTAGCTGCTCCCTATATGTTATAATTAAAGTAAATCTATAAAGGAGTGATTTGATGAAACTTCATTATGTAAAGGTAAATCCAGTAGAAAACATGACTATCTTTGTCTTAGATCAAATCCCTAGAAAAGAGCATATAA
Organism: uncultured Tissierellaceae bacterium; assembly: GCA_964428475.1. Lineage (GTDB taxonomy): Bacteria > Bacillota > Clostridia > Tissierellales > Tissierellaceae > JARICQ01. The sequence continues at coordinate 36,153 of CAYRYO010000011.1, read as the reverse complement.
ATATATCCAACAAACTCATGGATTATTCTAATATCCATGCTGAACAAGTAGGCTTTGTAGAGGCTTCTACAAATGATTCATCTTCAATTAGACTTCAAATGATGGGTGGCGAATTTTGTGGAAATGCTACTAGATCTTTGGCAGCCTTTATGGTCCACAGTGATTATCCTCAAATTGTTAAATCTGGTGATAACTTTATCGTACCTTTAGAAGTCTCTGGTATAAAGGATATCATAAATTGCAAGGTAGAAAAATTGCAGGGGACAAATGCCTACCTTTCAGAAATAGAAATGCCCCTAGCTCTTTCTATAAAAGAAATAGAAGTGCCATATAATGACTGTATCGTAAAAACCATAAGGGTAGACCTTCCTGGCATAAGTCACTTTATCGTAGATAAGGATAAACTAGATGATAAGACCCTGTTTTACGAAATTGTCAAAAAAACCATGAATGATGAAGATTATGAGGCCTTTGGCATCATGTACTATGATTACGATAACAAATTCATGGAACCCTTGGTATATGTAAGGGCTACAGATAGCTTGTTTTGGGAAAGATCTTGTGCATCGGGTACCTGTGCCTTTGGTTGCGCTCAGGCTTTTATCTCTAAGAAACCTGTAGATGAATTTGTAACTCAGCCTGGTGGTAAACTAGAGGTCACAGTAGCTTTTGAAGATGGTAATATAAATAGCCTACATTTGAACGGTGAAGTTGAAATCATATCTGAGGGAATTGTATATATATGATTTAAAAAAACACAGGGACGACCTAGCTGTCCCTGTGTCCCTATATTTATCTTCTATCTTCTTTTATCTTTGCTTGTGCTGCTGCAAGTTTTGCTATTGGTACTCTGAATGGTGAGCATGATACATAGTCTAGTCCTATATTGTGGCAAAATTCTACTGAGCTTGGCTCTCCGCCGTGTTCTCCGCATATACCTAATTTGATATTTGGTCTTGTAGATTTACCACCTTCAACTGCTATTTCCATAAATCTTCCAACGCCTTTTTTGTCTATAGCTTGGAATGGATCTCTTTCTAAGATGTCCTTGTTTACATATTCATCTAAGAATTTGCCTGCGTCATCTCTTGAAAATCCAAAGCCCATTTGAGTAAGGTCATTTGTACCAAAGCTAAAGAACTCTGCTTCTACTGCTATTTCATCTGCTGTAATACACGCTCTTGGTATTTCTATCATAGTTCCTATCATGTATTTAACTGTATTTTTTCTTTCTTTAAATACCATTTCTATTTCTTCTAATACTTGATGCTTGACGTATTTCAGTTCTTCTACATGGCCTATAAGTGGTATCATTATCTCAGGTTTAATCGCTTCAAATCCCTTTTCCTTTACATCAATAGCTGCTTCAATAATCGCCCTAACTTGCATTCTATACATCTCTGGATAAGTTACAGCAAGCCTACATCCTCTATGTCCAAGCATTGGATTTACTTCTTGCAAACCTTCTATTCTATCTTCAAGTGTCTCATAGTCTATATTCATTGATTTAGCAAGGCTTACTATATCTTCCTTTTTAGTAGGAAGAAATTCATGTAGCGGTGGATCTAAGAGTCTTACAGTAACTGGTCTTTCTCCCATTGCCTCATAAAGATCAAAGAAATCTTGTCTTTGGAAAGGTAAAATCTCATCTAAAGCTCTCTTTCTTTCTTCTACTGTATTTGAAAGAATCATTTTCCTTACAGATGGAATCCTTACTTCATCAAAGAACATATGCTCAGTTCTACAAAGTCCTATTCCTTCAGCTCCAAACTTAAGTGCCTGTATTGCGTCTCTTGGAGTATCTGCATTTGTCCTTACTCCCATAGTTCTAGCTGCATCTACCCAGCTCATAAATTCTCCAAAGTTTCCGCTAAGCTCAGGTTGAACTTTATTGATTAGACCTTTGTATACTATACCTGTGCTTCCATCTAGTGATATATAATCTCCTTCTTTTAAAAGCAAGTTTTCTGATTTCATTTCTTTTCGATCTTCACTTACTCTCACTTCACTGCATCCAGCTACACAACATTTTCCCATGCCTCTTGCAACTACTGCAGCATGAGATGTCATACCACCACGCGATGTAAGTATTCCTTCTGCAGATACCATACCTTCTATATCTTCTGGTGAAGTTTCCTGTCTTACCAATATGCATTTTTCGCCTTTAGCCTTTGCAACTACTACGTCCCCTGCATTGAAGTATATCTTACCAGATGCTGCTCCAGGAGATGCCGCGAGTCCTTTTGCAACGATTTCTGCTTCTTCTATAGCTTTTTGTTCAAATGTTGGATGAAGAAGTTGGTCTAGTGAGCCTGGTTCTATTCTTAGAATAGCTTCATCTTTATCTATTATACCCTCATTTACCAAATCAACTGCTACAGTTATAGCTGCTTGAGCAGTTCTCTTTCCATTTCTAGTTTGTAGCATATATAGTTTTTTATTTTCTATTGTAAATTCAATATCTTGCATATCTTTATAATGCTCTTCTAATTTATGTGTTATCTGTTTGAATTCCTCAAATACATCAGGCATAATCTCTTTTAAATGAGAAATTTCTTGTGGCGTTCTTATGCCTGCTACTACGTCTTCTCCTTGAGCATTTATCAGATATTCCCCAAACAGTTTGTTTTCTCCAGTAGCAGGATTTCTAGTAAATGCAACTCCTGTGCCTGAAGTATCTCCCATATTGCCAAATACCATAGACTGAACATTTACTGCCGTTCCAAGATTATGTGGTATATTGTTTATTTTTCTATAAATTCTAGCCCTTGGATTGTTCCATGATTTAAAAACTGCCTCTATTGCAAGTTCAAGTTGAATTACTGGCTCTTGTGGAAATTCACTGTCCATTTCATCTAAGTATACCTTTTTAAACTTCTCTACCAATACTTTTAAATCTTCTGCTGTTAAATCAGTATCTAGTTCTACACCTTTTTCTTCTTTCATATCTTCCAGTATGCTGTCAAATCTTACCTTTGGTATTTCCATTGCAACATCAGAAAACATCTGAATAAATCTTCTATAACTATCATAGGCAAATCTTTCATTTCCAGTTGACTTTGCAAGCCCTTTTACAGATATATCATTTAATCCAAGATTAAGTATAGTATCCATCATACCTGGCATAGAAGTAACTGCTCCTGAACGCACTGAAACAAGAAGTGGATTTTCTTCATCTGAAAATGTCTTGCCAAGTTTCTTTTCTAGATCATTTAAATGTTCTCTTACCTCCTCACGAAGTTCCTGCCACATCTTCTCATTTTCTTGATAAAATCTATTACAAGCATCTGTAGTAATTGTAAATCCTGGGGGTACTGGAAGTGATAAATTAGTCATTTCAGCTAAGTTTGCACCTTTACCTCCTAAAAGACTTTTCATTTCTTTTTTACCTTCTTTGAAACTATAAACATATTTATTCATTCTATATTCTCCTTCCAAATATTATTCAACACTTATTCCACTCTTTTCCATTAGGGATAATATTATATCTGCTGTTTCTTCTATGGCCTTATTGGATACATTTATTACTGGACATCCTATTTTCCTAATTATCTTGTCTGCGTACTCAAGTTCATCGAGTATTCTGGATAAATTAGCATAATTCGAGTTTTGTGGAAGCCCCAGAGATTTTAGTCTTTCTTCTCTTATTTCATTTAGTTTTTCTGGTGTATTTGTAAGGCCAATTACCTTCTTTGCTGAAACCTGATATATCTCCTTAGGTGGTTGAGATTCTACAACCAGTGGCAAATTGGCTACTTTTATATTTTTGTTTGCTAAATACATGGAGAGTGGAGTCTTTGATGTTCTCGATACTCCAATTAATACTAAATCTGCATCTAAAAACCCTCTAGGATCTTTTCCATCATCATATTTTACAGCGAATTCAATGGCTGCTACTCTGCTAAAATATGCTTCGTCTAATTGTCTTATAGCACCAGATCTTCCACTTGGCTTGTTATTTAATTTATCACTTAAAGCTTTAATTAATGGGCTCATTACATCAATTGCTATGATATCAAATGCTTTTGCAAAGTAATTTACAAATGCAACTAATTTTTGATTTACTAAAGTATAGACTACGATTACATTTTCTTCATTTGCTGCTTCTTTCATTATTTTTTCAAGCTTTACTATGTCCTTTATACGTGAATATCTGCTTATTTCATAATCATCCGTTTGAAATTGTGCAATAGCAGCCTTCAATACTATTTCTCCTGTTTCTCCTAGTGAATCTGATATTATATACACCTTAAGTTCTTCCAAAATATCACCTCTTTTTTAAATGTGTTATACTATACGATATTTATGCTTATATAGTATGACATAATGGTTTTCTTGTCAATATGGTTTTTGAAAATAATATATTTTATTTTGGGTAATATAAACTAATTAGGGTAAGTATATTTATAGTATGCAATATAAGCTTTAATTATATTAGATATGGGGTGATTTTATGAAGGAAAAAATTACAATTGAGTATTGTACCTCTTGAGGTTATCTAGGTAGAGCAGTAGCTCTAGCAAGAAAACTTTTAAATGAGCACAAGAATAATATTGCCGAAATTTCACTTATTCCATCAAGTGGTGGGGTGCTTGAAGTTAGTTTTGGAGATGAACTTATATTCTCTAAAAAAGAAACTGGTCAATACCCAGAGAATGACGAAGTAGAAAATATAGTAAGAAGTAAGATTGGATAAATATCATAGTTAAATTGACTCCTTATAAAAATAGAAGTAAAGCATATGCTTTACTTCTATTTTTATAATAATTTAAAACCTTCAAAATCTAAACTTAAATTTCTTGTATGCCATTTTTTATCCAAACTATCTAGGTAGGCCTTTATCTCTTCATTGAAACTAATATTTTCATATTCTATCAAATTCATAATAGTAGGACCTGCACCACTTAAGTAAGTTCCTATGGACCCTAATTGTTCACATTTTTTTACTATATCAAAATAGCCTTCAATTAACTGACCCCTATAAGGCTGATGTAAGTTATCCTTAAATCCATATCCAAGTAAATCTAATCTGCCATTTATTAGTGCTGCAAGAAGCATACTTACTCTTCCTACATTTTCTACTGCATCACTATAGGCTATAGTTTTTGGAAGTACAGATCTAGCTTTTTCTGTAGATAGTGTAAATTCAGGAATTAAAGCTACAAATTTAAATTTAGCCTCTATATTGACTCTATTGTATATTATATTTCCACCATCAGTCATGGAGGTAATTAAGCCTCCAAATATAGCAGGTGCTACATTATCTGGATGTCCTTCTATTTCTGTGGCAATTTCCAATATATCTTCTTTCCTAAGCTTTGCCTTTGAAATCTCATTGGCCCCTACTACACCAGCTACTATACAAGCTGCACTGCTTCCAAGTCCTCGGGATATAGGAATATCATCTTCAACTGTTATTCTCATCCCTCTACTTTTATAACTTATCTTTTCAAATGTCTTTATCATAGACTTGTATATCAAATTATCTTGGCCACTGTAATCCTCTGGAACTCCTAGTATTTCAATACCACTATCTATTTCTTCAAAGCTAAATGTATTATACATATCGAGTGCAAGCCCAAGACTATCAAAGCCTGGTCCTAGATTTGCTGACGTAGCCGGAACTCTTACTTTAATCATCTCTTCCACCTAATTTCAAAAATCCTATAATGGTTTCACTCATCTTTTCTTTATCTATGACAAGATCATGTATTATCTTTCTATCTTTTAGAGTTTTTATTCCAGATGGTATGTCAAGACAAGTTTTTTTATTTAACAATTCTATTATAGAAAATTCATCTTTGTCCTTAATGTCTAGTCCTATTGAACTTGCAACAGTCTTTGGAAACTTAAAGGGACTTGCAGTAGATACTACAACCGTCTTTGTAGAATCTCCATATTTATCCTTGTACTTTTCATATACCTTTGAAGCTACTGCAGTATGAGTATCTATTAAATAATTGTATTTGTCATATACTCTCTCTATTTCAGATACAACTTCTTCTTCACTAGCATAATCTCCATAAAAATCACTTATATCAATATCACTGACCTTATATAATCCATCTTTATTTAAACTTGACATAGATTCTATTACTGAGTTTTGGTCTTTATTTAAATAATCTATAAGTCTTTCCAAATTACTTGATACAAGTATATCCATAGAAGGCGATGAAGTAACCACCAAGTCTCTTCTCTTATCGTAAACTTTTGTATTCAAAAAATCTGTAAGTACTTTGTTTTCATTGGAAGCACATATAAGTTTATTTACAGGTAGACCCATTTCTTTTGCATAGAAAGCTGCAAGTATATTTCCAAAGTTGCCCGTAGGAACTGATATATTTATTGTTTCACCTTTTTTGATTTCACTTCTCTTTAATAAATTCAAATAACTATAAAAATAATAAACTACTTGAGGAATTAATCTTCCTATATTTATTGAATTTGCAGAAGACAGTATATAGCCACTTTCTAATAGTCTCTCTTTTAAAGCTATATCGTTAAAGATATTCTTTACTCCAGTTTGAGCATCATCAAAATTTCCATTTATTCCAACTACTGAGGTATTTGATCCACCCTGGGTTATCATCTGCAATTTTTGAATTTTACTTACTCCTTCAATTGGATAAAATACTACTATCTTGATGCCAGGGATATCTGCAAACCCTTCCAATGCAGCTTTACCTGTATCTCCCGATGTAGCAGTTAATATAACTACTTCCTTGTTTATAGCTTGTAACTCAAGTGATGCTTTAAGTAAATGTGGAAGTATAGATAGGGCCATATCTTTAAATGCAAGAGTAGGCCCATGAAATAGCTCTAAAAAATACTCATCTCCCAACTTTTTCAAGGGAGCTATATCTTTATATTCAAATTTCTCATCATATGCTTTTTCTATTAACTCTCTAAGTACATCTTTGGGGAAATCTGTAAAATATAATCGCATAACTTCATATGCTAAATCTCTATAGCTAAGGTCTACCCACGCATTTATATCTTTCACTCTTGGAATTTGAAGTGGAACAAATAAACCACCATCATCTGATATTCCCTTTACTATTGCCTCACTAGCTGGTACTCTCAAATTTTTATTTCTGCTACTTGTGTATTTCAAGTATTTTCCTCCTAGTGTTTATTTTACAAGCAATTCAAGTATTTGCACTGCATTTGTAGCTGCACCTTTTCTTACATTATCAGCTACTACCCATAAGTTTATTCCATTTTCCACACTAAAGTCTCTTCTTATCCTACCGACATAGACACTGTCTTTTCCCCTTATATCACTTGGCAATGGATATAAATTTGTATTTATATCATCCATGACCACTACCCCATTAGTAGCTTCTAGTATAGCTCTAACTTCTTCTAATTCAAATGGTTTCTCAAATTCCAAGTTTATGGATATACTATGTGAATATTCTACAGGTACTCTTACTGCTGTAGCTGTTATATTTATGTTATCGTCATTTAATATTTTCTTGGTCTCATTGATCATTTTCATTTCTTCTTTGGTATATCCATTCTTCTCAAATACATCAATATGAGGAATAACATTACCAGTAATGTTGTGAGGATAGCAATCCTTTGTTCCATTTTTTAGATCATCCAGCCCTTTTAGACCTGATCCTGAAACTGCTTGATATGTGGAATAGACTATTCTCTTTATTTTAAGCCTTGAATGAAGTTTTTTAAGCGGTACTACTGCTTGTGTAGTTGAACAATTTGGATTTGCAATTATTCCATTATTCCATTTTATATCTTGGGGATTTACTTCTGGCACTAGCAATGGCACATCTTCTCGCATTCTAAACACGCTACTATTGTCTATTACAATTACTCCATTTTCAACTGCTATCTCTGCATATTGTTCACTTATAGCTCCACCTGCTGCAAATAATGCATATTCTACATCACCAAATGAGTTTTTATTTAATTCTTCCACTATATATTCTCTATCTTTAAATAATATTTTGCTACCAGCTGATCTTTTTGATGCTAGAAATTTTATTTTGTTAACCTGAAAATCTCTCTCCTCTAAAACCTTTATTATTGTGCTTCCAACAAGTCCTGTCGCTCCTACTACTGCTAAATTGTGATTTTTCATATTAACCTCCATTATTCTTTAAAGGCATCATGTATAGATATTATAGCCTTTTCAAAATCTTTATTTTCTACTCCCACTATTATATTTAATTCACTTGAACCCTGTAATATCATTCTAACATTTACATCTCCATCTGCCACAGCTTTAAAAACCTTAGCAGATACTCCCTTTTTATTTATCATTCCTCTGCCCACTACAGCTATAAGAGCCATATTAGCATAGCATATTATCTTATCAGGATTACAATATATATTTAGTTCTTCTGTTATCTTGTGCAACTTTCCATCTAATTCTAGATCAGAAACTATAATAGATACAGAGTCTATGCTTGACGGCATATGTTCTATAGCTATGTCATTTGTCTCAAATACAGATATTATCTTTCTAAAGAAATCTTTTTCTCTAATCATAAATGTCTTTTCTATTGATATTACTGTAAAATCTTTTTTTCCAGCTATTCCACTTATTTCTCCTATTGTATTTTCAAGTTCTAAATCATATACTATCATGGTTCCTGGATCCTCTGGTCTATTTGTATTTTTAATATTTATCGGTATATTTCTTTTCTTCACTGGAAATATCGCCTCCGCGTGTAGTACTGGGGCCCCCATATACGAAAGCTCTCTAAGTTCCCTATATGTTATGTTTTCAATTGGTTTAGCATCTTTTACAATAGCTGGGTCTGCCATCAAAAATCCGGACACATCTGTCCAGTTTTCATAGAGACTAGCCCCTACTCCGCTAGCTATTATAGAACCTGTAATATCAGAACCGCCTCTTGAGAATGTTCTAATATTGCCATCCTCATCAGCTCCATAAAAGCCTGGTATAACACAATATTCTATATCACTCAATTTGTGCTTTATATTTTCTAATGTTTCTCTTTCATTTAGATGAGCATTACTATCAAATAATATAAGTTCTTTTGCATCTATAAATGGAACTTCCAAGTATTTTGCTAATATAATACCATTTAAATACTCACCCCTGCTCGCACAGTAATCTCTTGATGCTCCATTTTTCATCTTTAGCTCTATCTCATTTAAGAGCTCATCTATGTTTATATCTAAATTTAATCCATTTACTATTTCTCTAAATCTATCTTCTATGACCATATATATCTCGTGGAAAGATAGACTATGAGATACTAGTTGATAACACATCAATAAAAGATCTGTTATCTTGTGATCCTCTCTATCTCTTTTCCCCGGTGCTGAAGGTATTATATATTTTATTTTGACATTTGACTTTATTATATCATATGCTTTTTTCATTTGACTGCTATCTGCCAATGAACTTCCACCAAATTTAGCTACTATAATGTCTTGCATTTTTTTCCCCCTAAAGATATCATGTTTTTATTATTTTATAATCTTACAATGTTAAAGTCAAGGATTACAAGTATATTATCATAGTATAATATAACACTAACTATTATGCTAAAAATAATATAATATCTTGAAAATATATCCCCAGTATGCTAACTTGCATTATATATTTTGCTTGAATATACGTTCTATAAAGGTTATACTTTAGATGGAACACTTATTCAGACATCTAGGAGGAATTATCATGACAGGAAAGACACACATAGCCATCGGAATAGCTGCAGCTCTTACCATTACTCAGGGGCAAGCTTTGGAAAATCAAATTATAATGGTAGCTACTACTGCTATTAGTTCACTATTCCCAGATTTAGATCATCCTAAATCAAAATTAAATCAAAAAATATTGTTTTTTAAAAATAAATTCTTTAAAACCCTTTTCTATTTGGTAATTGGAGGTTTATTTGTATATGCTTATCTTTCAACATATCTAAAGGTATTGCTATTTTTAGGTATAGCTTGTGGACTTATAGGCATATCAATGCATAGGGGATTCACTCACAGTCTTATTGGTCTACTTTCATATTCATTTTTAGTAAAGTTTATAGCTATAGAGTACAATATGGAATATATATATACTGGATTTGTAATGGGATTTGCTCTTCATCTGATAGCTGATTTTTTTACCTCTCAAGGTATAAAGTTATTTTATCCTATCAAAAAAAATATTTCTGCACCTATAGTCATCAAGACAAATAATAGTGCAGAAAAGTTAATATTTATTATACTTAGTTGTTATTCCCTTATACTTATACTTAAAAACTTGCAAATTACTTAATATCAAAATATATAGACAAGGGATCCTTGTCTATATATCTTAAAACTCTGAAACTATTTCCTCATAACTCTTTACTGCATAGTCCCTTCCCTCTTTAGTTAGTCTTATAATATCGTCATCTATATATATCTTTTTATCTCCTTTTAAATCATTTATCATCTTATTTAAAAATACCTTATCCCAATTTACATGTTTTTGTATTGTATTTACACCGAGTTCTGCCTTTTCGTTTTCATCGCCTTCATGATTAAATATATGAAATAGCAGAGATTTTTCTGCAAATTCTATCTTTTGCAATGATCTTCTTCTCATTATAGTAAAAAGACCCTTCTTAGGTGCAATTATAAATATAAGCAGAAAGACTATCCCTGTCATAAGTGCCATAGATCCTGCTATTGATACATCAAAATAAGAAGCAAATTGATATCCAAGTACTCCATTTAAGGATCCTATAAATGCACTTAGTATTACCATGACTTTTAAATCATCTGTAAGAAGATAAGCCGTTATTGGAGGTCCTATCATAAATGCTATAACTAGTATAGAACCTACAGATTCAAATGCCCCTACAGCTGTAATTGACACAAGTGCCATAAGAGTGTAGTGAATTAAAGAAGGTGCAAATCCAAGTATTGTAGCTAATGCTGGATCAAATGTAACTATTTTTAATTCTTTAAAAAACATCACTATAAAGACTAAATTTAATAAGAGAATAATTCCCATTGAATATATAGCTTTAGGTCCTATGTCCCTTCCAAATAAAACTAGCCTATTAAAAGGTGCATATGCCAATTCTCCAAGTAATACCGAATCTGTATCTAAGTGAACTGAACCCGCATATCTTGATATTATTATTATAGCTATACTAAAGAGCAAGGGAAACACTATTCCTATAGCAGAATCCTCCGATACAAGCCTAGTGTTATTAAGCATTTCTGTTAAAAATACTGTTATAAGGCCCATGATAGCCGCTCCAACTATTAAAAGTGGTGATGTAAGGCTTTCAGTAATGAAAAATGCTATTACTATTCCAAGAAGTATTGTATGCGTTATGGCATCACTCATCATAGACATCTTTCTAAGTACTAAAAACACCCCTGGAAGAGAACAAGCTACAGCTACTATAATAGCTATTAATTGTATTTCTAATCCTGCTGACATCTACATCTCCTCCTCTTTAAAGTAATTTTCTACATAATCTATTCCGCTACTGGTTATAAACCATTTGTCAAAATAATCCCTTTTAGTAAATCCTCTGTCTTCTAAATGATCTAGATGATTTCTTACCTTATCACTACATTTTGAACCAAGTGTTGAATGCAAGCATATATTTGCTATATCATGACCGTGTTCTATATCATTATGGTTCATAGCTAGATGATATAGGTTTACTAGTACCTGGTCTTCATTTACTGATTTTTGATTTTTATTTTCTCTTATATATCTCCATACAAGTCCCCTATTGGGTGCTAAGCTAAGACTTATAATAACTATTGTACTTATAATCACAACTATCATAGGTCCTGTTGGCATCTTAGATACAAGAGAACTTACAAGGGTGCCACCTATCCCCGAGATTGCTCCAAATAAGGCAGATAGAACTACCATTACATGAAGCTTATCTGTCCACTGCCTCGCCGCCACTGCTGGTGCTGTAAGCATGGCACTCATCAGTATAACTCCAACTGTTTGCAAACCTATTATAATTGATGTAACTATCATTCCAAATAAAAGTGCTGTGATTTTTTTAGTATCAAATCCTAAACTCTCAGCAAAATTCATATCAAAGGATACTATTTTAAATTCTTTCCAAAATATCATTACAAGCACGAGAAGCACTGCCCCAAGTATCGCTATTATCTTTACATCTCTAAGAAGCACAGTTGATGCCTGACCAAATATAAACTTTTCAAGGCCTGCTTGATTTGCATTTGGTATCTTCTGGATATATGTTAAAAGCACAAGACCCCCACCAAAGAATACTGAAAGTATAAGAGCTAAGGCACTGTCAAACTTAATCCTAGAGTACTTGCTTATAGCCATTATAAGAAAGGTAGATAAGAGTCCTGATATAAGCGCTCCTAAAAGAAGTATCTCTGTATTCTTTGTACCCGTAAATAAAAATGCCAATGCTATTCCTGGAAGTGCCGAGTGAGAAACTGCATCTCCTAAGAGACTTTCTTTTCTAATCACTGCAAAGCTTCCAAGTACTCCACTTATTATTCCAAGTAGGGCAGAGCCAAGAGATACTATTTGCAGTGTATAATCTGTCAATATAAGTTCTATAATATTCAACTCTATCCCCTACCTTTTTAAAATTTTACCTGTAGTCCTATATGTTCTATTTAGATTTTCTTCTGTAAACACTTCTTCTACTGGCCCTACCTCCACTATTTGCCTATTTAAAAGCACTACCCAATCAAAGTATTCCTCCACCGTTTGAAGATCATGATGCACTACTATTAGCGTCTTCCCTCTATTCTTTAAGTCTTTTAGAAGCTCTATTATAGCTCCCTCAGTTTTTGCATCTACACCCTTAAATGGCTCATCCATAAAATATATATCCGCATCTTGAACAAGAGCCCTAGCTAAAAATATTCTCTGTTGCTGTCCACCTGAAAGTTGAGAGATTTGTCTAGCTGCAAAATCCTTCATCCCTACCTTTTCCAGAGCATCTAAAGCTAATTCAAGGTCTTTTTTGCCTGGTCTTTTAAACCAGCCAAGTTCTCCATATCTTCCCATCAGCACCACATCGAGTACATTTGCGGGGAAATCCCAGTCTACACTTTCACTTTGAGGAACATATCCTATATGCTTTCTGTGTGCCTTGTAACTCTCTCCATTAAATAGTACATTCCCTGATATAGGTTTTATTAAATCAAGCATAGCCTTTATAAGAGTAGATTTACCTGCCCCGTTTGGTCCTACTATTGCCATTAAAACTGACTTTGGTATTTCTAGATCTATATCCCATAATACAGGTTTTGTGTGATATGCAACCGTCATATCTTCTACTTTTATAATATACTCAAGATCCTTCATAAATAATCTCCCCTATTTAAAATATTATTTTAATGCATCTACAATTGTGTCAATATTGGAAGTAACTGTACCTATATAGCTTTCAGCATCCGTACCCACATCTCCTGTAGAATCTGAGTACAGTTCTCCACCTATCTCTACATCAAAGCCCTTAGCCTTTACTGCCTCTTGAAGTGCTTCTATGTTTTTCCTAGGAACAGAAGATTCTACAAATATAGCTTTTATCTCTTTGTCTACTATAAAGTCTGCTAACTTTCTTACATCAGATGTACCTGCCTCTGCATCTGTACTTATACCCTGTAGTCCTCTAACTTCAAAGCCATATTGATTCCCAAAATATTGAAAGGCATCATGTGCAGTTACAAGTATCCTTTTGTCAGGAGCTAATTCTTCTGTTCTATCTATTACATACTTATCTAAATCATCTAATTCAGCTAAATAACCCTCTAGATTTGCTTGATATATATCTATATTTTCTGGATCTAATTCTTTTAATCCTTCTGCTATTCTCTCCGTTGCACCTTTCCATATCTTTACATCAAACCATACATGAGGGTCAAAATATCCAGACCCATCACTAGATTCTAAGAGCTTTGATTCATCCAAATTTTCATTTGCTGCAAATATAATCTTATCCTTCATGTTTGCAAATACCTCTCCCATTCTTCCCTCTAGATGCAAGCCATTGTATACGACCATATCTGCATCACTCATTCTTTTAACATCTCCTGCACTAGCCTTGTAAAGATGAGGGTCTACTCCAGGCCCCATTAGTGCCTCAACATCTACAAGATCTCCTGCTATTTCTCTAGTGACATCAGCTATTATAGTCGTAGTCACTACTACTTTTAACTTGCCATTATCTGCTAGATCCGAACTAGCAGCACATCCTGCCAAAATTACCGCTAATATGGATATCACTAAAACTAAACTTATCATTTTTTTCATCTTTTAACTCTCCTTATTCTGCTTATATTTTTTCTGCAAATCTTGCTTTTATTTCTATTCTATTTTTATATCTATCTATAGTGTAACTCTCACTTTCTATATCTATTTATATATCTCCATTTTTTGTGAATTTAAACTTTTTAAATATGTATTATTGTTTTATAAATGGAAATAGTGGTAAGTATATGGTAGAAATAATATAATGAGAGGTGAGTTTTTTGAATAAAACAATAGAAAATCAACTAAATCATAAAACCATCAGAAGGTTTAAAAATAAACCTGTAGATGAAAAGACATTAAATACACTTTTCCAAGTAGCAAATCGTACAGCTTCGAGTATTGCAATGCAGTCATATAGCATAATAAGGGTGACTGATGAGGACAAGAAAAAAGGAATTGCACAAGTCTGCAAGCAGGATTATGTAAAAGACGCACCCGAGCTCCTGATCTTTATAGTAGATGTATATAGAAATGCAAAGATATCAGAAGAATTGGGAGAAGATTTAGAGGCAAAAAGAGATATGGATAGGTTTTTCCAAGGATGGACAGATGGATGTTTAGCTGCTCAAAATATGTGTGTAGCTATTGAATCACTAGATATGGGTGCAGTTTATTTTGGAAGTATACTAAATGATACAGCTAAGATGATAGAAATACTAGAGCTTCCAGAGTTGACATTCCCAATAGTCGGCCTAGGTTTTGGATATCCAGATGAAAAACCAGCTTTAAAACCTAGAATGGATATAGCTCTTAAAGTATTTGAAAATAAATACATGATACAGGATAATTATCTTGAATCAATCAGAGAATACGACAAGGAAATGCAAAATTATTATGATTTAAGAGATACTACTAAACCATTAGATTCCTTTAGCAAACAAGTGGTAGGAGTACTTAAAAATCCTAATGAAAAAAGAGTCAAACTCCTAAATGTAGTAAGAGATCAAGGCTTTAATTTTCAACTAAAACACAAAATTAAATAATCAAAAATTTCAAACCCTGTCAATGGCTTAAAATAGCTATTAGCAGGGTTGTTTTTTATTTTATAGCAAAAATTTCATAAATAGGACTTTACAAAAAGTGTACTATTAGTTATAATACACCTAGTACACTGAAAGGAGGAATCCTATGTTTAATATAAATACCACTAGCGATAAACCCATTTACGAGCAGATTATAGACAATATAAAAGAACTAACATTAAAGAAGATATTAAGACCCAATGATAAACTCCCCTCTGTAAGACAGATGGCTAGCATACTTTCTGTTAATCCCAATACAGTTAGCAAGGCATACCAGGAATTAGAAAGGCAAAAAATCACCAATACTATAAGAGGAAGAGGGACCTTTATAAATTCAGATTTAGATCTTCCCATAGATAATGAGCGAATAGTCAAAGCTATAGATAATCTTAGGGATATATGCATAGAACTAGGACATTTAGGATTTAGTAAAGAGAAAATAATTGATGAAATAAAAAAAATATACTGTGATATCAAAAAAGGAGGATCGCAATGATAGATGTAATAGACGTAAGCAAGGTCTTTGGAGATTTTATAGCCCTAGACAATGTAAATATAAAGATAAAAAAAGGCAGTATTCATGGAATTATAGGAGAAAATGGTGCAGGAAAAACCACTCTTTTACAGATGTTAGCAGGAGTATACGCTGTAGAAAGAGGAAAGATCCTCATAGAAGGAGATAGTGTTTACGATAATAATGATGTAAAAAAGAAAATTGGATATGTAGCAGATAGAAATCAATACTTTAAAGATTATAAGATAAGTGAAATAGTGGATTTTTATTCTGGGATTTACCATGAATTTTCTAAAGAAGACTTTACCGAATATAATAAGATATTTGGATTAAAACTTGATAAAAAGATAAAGCAGCTGTCTAAAGGTATGCAAATGAGATTGTCTCTTATGTTGAACCTCTCCATAAGACCAGAAGTGTTAATACTAGATGAACCGACATCTGGACTTGATGCCATTATCAAAAAAGATTTACTTGATATACTTATAGGTCAAGTTTATGAAAGAAATCTAACTATAGTGATAAGTTCTCATCATATAGCAGAATTGGAGAGATTTTGCGATGAATTTACAATACTTAATAATGGAAAAGTTAAATACCAATCAAATATAGATGATTTAAAAGAAAATGTTAAGAAACTACAGGTCATATTTAAAGAAGATGTAGATGAAAAGCTGCATCAATTAGATAATATTATAAATATTGAAAAGATAGGTAGTGTATATTATCTGGTTACAGATGATTACAGCGATGAGCTAATAGATGATTTGAATAATCTTGGAGCCCAACTTATTGAAAATATAGGAATTACATTAGAAGAAATATTTATATATACCAATAAAAGCAAAGCTAGGGGGGAAATCAATGAATAAATCCATATTGAAACATGAAATTAGATCTATGAAGTGGATGTTACTCTTATCTGTTTTGATTAGTTTATATCTAATAATGATGTTTAGTATGTCTTTAGACGGAGAATATGCAGCAAAATTCAACAATGGAATATATGGCAATGAAGCCTTGATTCAAAGTTCTTTAAGATATATATCTGATATGACCTTTGTATTATTTACAATGCTCTCTGCAGTTCAGATATTTATGCAATTTAAATCAGAAAAGGATCAGGAAGTAGGAAGATTTTTAAAATCCCTACCAGTAAAAAAAGAAGAATTTTTTAAAATTAAATTAATAACTGGAATAATTAATTTAACGGTAGCTTTTATAGTCTTGACTGTAGGAATAATAATTGTAAGAAATAACAATATGTTTTGGATAAAAGATATTTATAGTATAAGTGCTATGGCAGAACCATTTATAGTGGCTGATGGTGTAGTAAGTTTATCCAAAGAAATAGGACTTATATATTTAGTAGTTCTTAGCTTTTATTGCTTCTTGTTTATGGTTCAATATACCTTTACAAATGTAATAGGGGGTATAGTAACAGGAGTATTAGTATGGCTGGGGCCCGTATTTATTGTCTTTGCATCATTGTATACATTAGATTTCTTTTTTCATAGTCCAGTATTTAGACATATAGAAGACTTTGCCGTATGGTTATTCCCTTGGTCATATCCATTTGAACATATTTATAGCACAATACTTATGAGTGGCGATAGGGTCCTAGGTAGAATTAGTACTATTGAGCACTTAGAAATTAAATATATAATAAGTTTTGTTTTAATCATAGTAAATATATTGATAGCCTATAATTTTAATAAAAGTTCAAAGGTTGAAAATGAAAACAAAGTAATTGTATTTAAAAGCACTGGAAATATATTCAAATTAGGAGTTACTATTTGTAGTGGACTATTGGTATCTACTGTACTAAGTGGAATATTAATGATACGGATACACGGTCTTATATATATTCTATTAATACTATTAGGTGGATTTATAGGATATCTTATAAGCAATAAAATCACACAAGTAGGCACTAGATAGGAGGGGTTTTGGTGAAGAAATTGATATTTATATTAGCTATCTCATTAATGTTAACAGGATGCTCCGCTGCATATGTAGATGAACAAGATGATTCCAATGTAATTGTACTCGAAAATGTAGAGTCAATAGGATATAAGAGTGAACAAGGTATATACCTAAATGATGATATGAAAAAGGTTATTGCCGATATAAATGATTTAGGAGAAAGGTATAAAGATAGTACACATGAATTTTCTCCCATATATATAAATACATATGGGAGAGATGGTCTAAATCTTAAGGATATTAACTTTAATAATAAATATATTCATAGCAGTGAATATTTCAATGATTTAGTTGAAATACTTGATAATAGCTTAGCTGAAGGCTTAAAAGATTATATAGATGAGATGGAAAACAAAGCATTAAAAGTTAACGATTCTATTATAAATAAAATAGGAAGAACCCTAATATATACAGAAAATCAAGATGCCGAGGAAGATAACTTTATATCTATTGAGATTAATTTCCTAGATATAAAAGATGGGTATTATAAAGATATCCTTAGTAGCGTTTGTGATAATAAATGTATTTTAGAGAATATTATAATGGGTGAAAAATTAAATCTAATAGAGTTTGTAAGCTTTAATAACCCTCATTACTCGTCTAATTCAAATAATTTCAGTATAAGATACCATATGTTTTTCGACGATAGAGATATCGAAAAGATAAACATACTCTTGAAAGGTAAAAATGAAGGGGATTTAACATACGATGATATGACTGTCTTTATCAATCTGATTAATTGCCTTGATCTAGGTGAAAATGAAAAAAACATATTAGTAGATGAGTATAAATATATGTCCCAAGAAAAGACTAATATTAAAAAAATAAATTTAAATAATTACAATGTATTGATCAATTACAATAAGGCCAATACCATTTCAGGAAAAGATAGAAGGCTCATATACTTTTCAATTGAGAGAAATTAGAAATAAAGAAATAGATGCATTCCTAATTATCATATTTTCATAAGATAATTCATATCCTAAATTATACAACATTTTAGGACAAGGGGGATTCTAATGAAGATATTATATAAGATATTTTGTATTGTGATTATCTTTATATCAATTTTTATATTTTCCATAAATAGCTATGCTGAGGAAGAGATAGAATACGAATACTATAAGGCTACAATCATAGATCTAAAAGAAAAAATCGAAAATGATATTAAAACATATAAAATCAAATCACAGTTTACAGAAGGCCCTTATGAAAACAAGACAATTGAACTTGAATACATCCCCACTCAGGGGACTTCCCTAGATATTGAATTTAAAAATGGAATGCCTATTATTGTAAGTCTACAAATGAAAGATGGAGAAATTAAGAGAGCTGGAGTATATGATGTAAATAGAAAAGATACACTTAAGATGCTTGCTATTATTTTTGTAGTTGTATTGCTTATATTTGGAGGTTTTAAGGGAATATTTGCAGTCTTATCTCTACTACTGACCTTTTTACTGATTATATTTTGCTTGATACCGCTAATACTAAATGGAACCAGTCCAATACTAGCTACTATTGTTATATCTTCAATTGCCATATTGGCCAATTTTATACTTATAAGTGGATTTAGTAAAAAAAGCTTTTGTGCAATTGTAAGTACTATAGGTGGAACCATAATAGCTGGACTATGTGCTTATTATTTTGGAAGTCTAATGGCCTTGACAGGTCTCTGTGATGACAGTGTTCAAACCCTAGTAACTCATACAGATGTAATTATAGATTTTAGGGGACTCCTGTTTAGTGGAATGATTCTTGGAACTATGGGCGCTGTAATGGATATAGGGATGTCCATCACTTCATTTATATTTGAAATGAAGAAAAAGAAACCAGCCATATCATCTATATCTCTATTTACTTCTGGAATAAGTGTAGGCAAGGATATTATGTCTACTATGACTAATACACTAATACTTGCCTATGCAGGTACTTCCCTACCTTTGTTTTTGTACTTTATTACTATGGACACGTCCTTTACAAATATTATCAATATGCAGTTTATAGCAGAAGAAATTTTAAGAGCACTATCCGGTAGCATCGGACTAGTGCTCACTATACCACTTACTTCACTAATAGCATCTATAAAAGCTTAGGAAGTATGTGTCTATTTTACAATATTTTGAGGTCTTCCTTTTAAAAATGAAACTGTATTTTCAAATGCTATCTTGGCTCTTCTTACCATTGATTCTTCAGTTAAATAAGCCACATGAGGTGTCAATATAGCATTTTTAGCATGGAGTAAAGGATAATCTGATGCTAGTGGTGGTTCCATATCAAATACATCTATTGCTGCTCCTAATATTTTATTCTCATTTAGTAATTTTGATAATTCTTCATTATCTATAATAGGCCCTCTAGCACAGTTTATAAGAACTGCATTTGGATTTATCTTGTCAAGTTTTTCCTTGTCTAAAAATCCCCTTGTTTCATCATTTAAAGGCAAATGTATAGATATAATATCACTAGATGATAAGAGTTTATCTAAATCCACATACTCTATCCCTATCATTTCTGCCTCTTCTCTTTTAGTCCGACTATATGCTATTACATCTGCACCAAATGCCCCGAATAGCTTGGCAGTCTTCATGCCAATATTTCCTGTACCTATTATCCCCACAGTCTTACCTGCTATCTCTCTTCCCATGTTTGCACCTGGAAAATCCTCCCTTCTTATATCACTGTCACCTTTAGTTATCTGCCTAAAGAGATCTAGTGTAAGCCCTATAGCTAATTCTGCTACAGCTTGGTCTGAGTATCCCGCTGCATTGCAGATCTTGATTCCCTTTTCTCCCGCCTTATCTACTGCAACGTGATCTACACCAGTAAATGCTACATTTATTAATTTTAAATCTTCTAGTTCTTCTATTACCTCTGCTGGATAGGGATTGTTTGCTATCATTACAATATCAGTATCTTTACTTCTCTCCATCAATTCATCTATCTTTGTAGTCTTTTCATCATAATAGATAAATTCATGACCCATATCTCGTATTGGCTTTGAAAGTTCATCTACTAAGTCTTTTGAAATATTTAATGTCTCTATTAATTTTATCTTCATCTTTTTACCCCCTATTTATTATATTATTTATTACCTCTATTTTATCAATATTTAGATAGCTTTTCAAATTTCTCTTCCCCATTTCATTTCTTCACCACTTATATCATATTTCTTTCTTTTAGATGAAATTTCTTCAATCTCTAGTTTGTAGACATTTGTCCTAGGAAGCCCTACCCTGATAGCCATATCAAAGTAATCCATCTTTGTTGGAGTGTACTTGTGACATATAAGTTTCATGGCCTTTATCTTTTCATTTTCAGCTTCCACCATCTCTACCTTGCCCCTTATTAGTGTAGATTCAAATTGAGTTGTAAACACATTGCTAATAAGCAATTTTGCCTTTGATGGGTCTTTTACCATTTCATCTAATTCCTCTTTGATATAGTTTTCTGGAACCTCTACCTGTCCTACAAATGCTATACTGACTCTTGGACTCTTAGAAAATATGTTTACCTTTTTCCCGTCCTTAGCCGAGTGAAAGTAGAGGGTGTTTTCATCCCTCACAATAGATAGGGGAATGCCATAAGCTTTATTTTCCTCATCTACCATGGAGACAATTCCGTATCTAGACCCGTCTATAACTTCCAAGGCAAATTCCCTGCCCATCTCCCTGTCTTTTCTCCTCATAGTTTACCTCCTATATTTTTATCTCTCTTCACTATATGATACCCAAATAACCCCTCACTATCTTAATTCACTAAATGAAATTTTGTCCATCTATATTGACTACATACTCTACATAATATATTATTGTATTAAACATATAGAATTTATTGAATAGAATAAACTCTAGGAGGGAAACTAATGCCTAACTTGTCAGCTTTTTTATCTTATATAATTATAACTACCTTCACACCAGGGCCTAATAATATAATGTCAATGTCTAATGCAAGTAAATATGGATTTAAAAAAGCTCTTCCCTTTAATATTGGAGTGTTTTTAGGATGCTTGATAATATTTTCCCTATCCAGCTTTTTTAGTGCAAAACTCTTTGAGTTTATTCCATCCATACAACCAATAATGACTTTTATTGGTGTTGCTTATATTCTATGGCTAGCATGGAAAACCTATACAAGCAAACCGCAAAACTTAGACCAAGATGACAAACATACAAATTCAGTGTTCACAGGATTTATATTACAGTTTGTGAATTTAAAAGTCATTATTTATGCAATTACAATCACTTCAACTTTTATTATACCCTACTATAATTCTACAATTATAATTATCGCTTTTTCTATAGGCCTTTCAATTATTGGATTTATGTCAACTTGTTCTTGGGCAATTTTTGGCTCTATCCTTAGAAGATTCTTTGAAAGTCACAGCAAAACTATCAATACTGTAATGGCATTGCTACTTGTATATACTGCTATTTCTTTGCTACTATAGACAAAGATCAACTTTACATTTTTTTGGAGGTGCTGATGATGAATCTTAAAAAAATATTTACCCCTAATGACCTCACTGAAGGACCTCCTTGGAAACGAATTGTAGAATTTACAATTCCAATGCTAATTGGAAATATTGCACAGCAATTTTATAATACTGCTGATTCGATTATTGTGGGAAGGTATATTGGTGACAATGCCCTTGCCGCCGTTGGAAGTGCATCGCCTATATTGAATCTCTTGTTGGTGCTATTTGTTGGCATTTCTGTAGGGGCTAGTGTAATGGTCTCTCAATATTTTGGAGCTAAAGACAGGGAAAAGCTATCTCATACCATTGGAATGTGTATATCCTTAACCGCTATAGCTTCTTTAGCAATTATGATTATTGGACCAATCGTAACTCGCCCACTACTTTCACTTCTCAATACTCCTGGGTCCATTATAGATTGGAGTACAAGTTATTTAAATATATTTTTCATAGGAATTGCAGGATTTGCTTATTTTAATATACTTGCTGGTGTTTTGAGAGGACTTGGAGATTCAATCTCTGCTCTTGTTTTTTTATTGATTTCTACCGTATTGAATGTAGGACTGGATCTTCTATTTGTTGCCAAATTTAATATGGGTGTTCCTGGTGTTGCACTTGCAACCATTATTGCGCAGAGTTTTTCAGCAATTCTATCTATTATAAAACTAGTAAAAACTAAGGATAGCTTTGATTTGAACTGGAAAGTATTAAAACTTAACAAGGAATATTCCTATAAAATAATAAAACTCGGTTTGCCATCTGGATTAACACAAGCCATATTTTCGCTTGCAATGATCGTAGTACAATCTCTTACCAATAATTTTGGAGAAATGGTAATAGCCGCCAATGTAATCATAATGCGCGTAGATGGATTTGCTATGATGCCAAACTTTTCATTTGGAAGTGCCATGACTACATATGCTGGTCAAAACATTGGAGCTAAAAAAATGGATCGCATTAATAAGGGTACAAAACAAGGTACCTTGATTTCTGTAACAGTTTCAACTACAATCACTATTTTAATTTTGATATTTGGCAGGCAACTTATGGCAATCTTTACAAATACAGAAGAATTAGTTGACTTAAGTATGCATATGATGAGAATACTTGCTCTAGGATATATTGCAATGGCAGTTACACAAAGTCTAGCCGGAGTTATGAGAGGTGCTGGAGATACCATGACGCCTATGTGGATTTCACTTGTAACCACAGTTGTTATAAGGGTTCCAATCGCTTATGGTATTGCCTACTTCACTAGAAGTCCAGAATATCCAATAGGAAGACCAGAATCTATCTTTATATCTTTGCTTTTATCTTGGACAATAGGTGCTATTTTAACTGCTATATTCTTTAAAAAAGGTGCTTGGAGGAAAAAAGGTCTACTAGACTAGCCTGATTCAAATATTTCTTTGCTTTTTATAAAAACAAAAACCCCAGTCATATCTCTCACAAAGATCACTGGGGTTTTGATTGTTTATTTTATATATTCATTACTTACTAAAACATCTGATAGAACTTCTATCGGTATAATAAACTCTACAACTCCCATATATCCAGGAGCAACTTCATATTTGTCAAAAGATATAACTAGCTTGTTATCTTCATTGATGTAGAAAGATTGATTAACAGAAATCTCCTCAAAACCTTCTATATCTTCTTCAATGCCTTCAATCCAATAGATTTTATCTTCATCAGCTTTGTTTTCTTCTATCATTTGTTTTTTAATATTTTCACTAATACTCTCTATATAACTATCATCTTTAAATAAAGAGGCTAGTGTTATTAGAATATTATTTTTTTTGGATATTGTATCGTATTTAAATACTGTTGAAGACGATCCTACAGTATTGACAGTGTATCTACCTATAGATAAAATCTCATCTGTATCAGTCTTTACAATATAACCACTATCTACTCCTAAATGACCTCCACCATCTTTCTTTAATTCTTCAACCTCTTGGATAAATTCTTCATATAATTCTTTGTTTTCTTCTAAATATTTTTGATTTAAACTCTCTTGAAGTTCTTCATCTACTAATCCCTCTATTACAGGTGTTGTAATATCTCCATGATATCCATCCTCATCTATCTTGTATTCTCTAAATGTCAATACTTTAACTACATTCCCAATAATAGGCATGTCTCCTAATGTCTCTGCAATAGAAGGACTAGTGTTTACACCTAATACTGTTATTGCCAATGCTGCAGCTACAGATGCTGCTGAAATCTTCATTCGTCTTATATTTTTTTCTTTTTTCATCTTCATTCTCCTCTTTTTTAATGTCTTTTCTATCATAAAATCTAATTCTTCTGGAATAGGAGTATTCATATAATCCTTTTTTAATTGTTTCATTTTCTTATCACCCATACTAATCCTCCTGACTATCTAGATTAAAATCCATCTTTAACTTATCTAGACCCTTGTAAAGTTTAGTTTTTATAGTATTTATATTTTGATCTAGTATTTCTGCTATCTCTTTTATCTTTAGATCTTCAAAATACCTTAATATTATTATGATGCGATAGTCATCAGGTAGACTATCTAATGCCTGCTGTAAATCTACATCACTATAATCATCCCTATGTCCTATGTCCTTCTTGAGCAAAAATTCTTCATCCACCAATACTTCCCTTTTCCTTTTTCTAATAAAATCTATAGAAGTATTTACAACTATTCTATAAAACCATGTCTTGATATGATCAGGTTCTTTAAGACTATCAATAGAAGAAAATACCTTGTATATTGATTCCTGTACTATATCTAAAGAGTCTTCTGGATTTTTTACATAGCTATAGGCTAGTCTATAAATAGCATCTTTGTATTCAATTATATAATCTTCAACATATTTTTCTAACTTGCTACCTTGCATTTTAAAATTCCCCTCATTTTTGATGTACATCTAAAAGCGCTTATACTATATAGACGGATAAGTATGGTGAAAAGTTTTAATTAATTAGATTTTCTACTTCTAATAGAACACATTATTATTCAAGTGTAATTATCATTGCAATAATCTATCTCCACTTAGCTTAATAGCTATTGCACCAAGAGGTGCAGTTATTATAATGGATAATACAGCCAGCGAAAGTATTAAATCTCCTGATTTGACACCCATCGCTAGTGGAACCCCACCTATTGCCGCTTGAACAGTGGCTTTTGGTATATATGCCAATATACAAAATAACTTTTCTTTCATATTTAGATCAGTTCCTACAAGGGATAATATTACCCCTATACTTCTAGCGATTAGACCTATAGCTATTAGAAGTATTCCTTTGAAACCTGCATCAATAGCTAAAGCTACATTTACCTGTGCCCCTACTAATACAAATAATAATATCTCTGCAAATACCCAGATCTTATTTAATTTTGAAGCCATTCTATCTCCTAAATCGGGCATCTTTTCAAAAATGATAAAACCTATCATCATCACGCCCAAAAGACCTGCTATTTCTACTTTTGATTTGATCATTGTTTCAAAGGTCGTAAGCAGGATTGCTGAAGCCAGTATATAAAGCACCTTTTTACTATCTCTTATATCATATCTTTTAAATATTTCAACTAATATTATTCCTATTATTCCACCAGCTACTATTCCCAAAATAATGGCTAGTGGAATACTGATTAACTTCAATCCTATGTTTACACGAGTCACACTATACATCCCTAGAAACGCAGAAAAGATAGTGATTGCGAATACATCATCAATAGAGGCTCCAGCTAGTATTAAAGTAGGGACATTTTTTTCTTTTCCAATGCCTCTTTCCATTAAAGAAAGCATTGAAGGTACTATGACTGCAGGAGATACTGCCGCTATTATAAATCCCAATATACCAGCTTGTATAAATGTAAAAGCAAACAACTTCATAGATATGTATATAATTGTAAATCCTTCTAATAATCCTGGTATAAAGCTTAGACTAATAGCTGGTCTGCCTATTTTCTTAAGATTTTCTCTTTTTATTCCAAGTCCTGCACGAAGAAGAATAACTATCAGAGCTATCTTTCTAAGATCACCTGATGCTGTAATGATTTGATCACTAAGTAAATTAAATCCAAAAGGGCCTATTAAAACTCCAACTATTATCATTCCGAGCAAGCCCGGAAGTTTAAGTTTGTCAAATAACTTATTTGCTAAAAGCCCAAGTATTATGATAATTGCTAAACTAGTTGCCATGTATTCACTCCCTTTAAAAATAAACTGCCACAAAAAACACTCATGGCTCACAATCTTATTATTCCTATACTTCATTAATATAGGAGTTCCAGACGATGGATCATTTTGAGTTGCAAGCCAAGTCTATAATTGAAGATAAAAACTTCTTACCATTTTCTTATTTTTATGTTATGATTTTAATAATCTTAACCTTCGTTTTTGATAATTTCTTGTCACAATTAAATTATACCAAAACTGAAGGTCTCGTACTAGTTATTTGCCAAATATTATTGAATTCCCAGGCTACATAGGCAGATTTTTAACTGTAACCTTTAAATAAAATCAGTTGCTCAATTAAATTTGATTTACTATATATGCATATAATCTGCATATAATATATAGTATTTAAAAAACAAAGAAAGAGGGATGGGAATATGTTTGTAATAAGAAATTTTGAAGATAACAATGATGTGAAAATTTTGGAAGGATTAGGAGCCTTCAAGGTAGTAGAATATCAAAAAGATTTAAGTGTAAACCACCTTACTGCTCAAGAAGCTTATTATGCTTCTGAAATGAATGTTAGACGAAGACAGTTGGTTTGCGATGTAAGTCTTTCCAACATTACAATTCAGGCAGGAGCTATGCAATGGATGGTTGGTGATGTAAAAGCTACAACCGGCCTTAAAGGAGTAGGAGATTTCTTTGGAAAAACTTTAAGAGGAAAGGTTACAAATGAATCTGCAATAAAACCCGAATATACAGGAACTGGTAAACTTGTATTAGAACCAACATACAAACATATTTTACTTATTGATGTTGATGACTGGAATGGTTCAGTAGTAATTGAAGATGGTTTATTTTTAGCTTGTGATTCAGAGTTAAAACATAAAGCTGTTATGAGATCCAATCTTTCTTCTGCTGTAATGGGTGGAGAAGGACTTTTCAACCTTGGACTTTCTGGTGGAGGAATTGTTGCACTTGAATCTTATGTGCCAAGAGAAGAATTAATAGAAATAGAATTAAAAGATGATGAACTGAAAATTGATGGAAATATGGCCATTGCTTGGTCTGGTAGCTTAGAGTTTACAGTAGAAAGATCAGGAAAAACACTTATGGGTTCAGCCGCTTCTGGAGAAGGTTTGGTTAATGTATATCGCGGAACAGGAAAAGTTTTAATGGCTCCAGTTATTAAATAATCTGCATTTCAAAAGCGGGTCGGTTTCCATACCGACCCGTTTTTCGAATCACTGACATTAATCCCATTCTATTCATCAAATATCCATTGGTCTCCAATCACTCTAAAAACCATTTTAAATATTTATATCTCCCCATTCCCATGTAGCAACAAACTCCTTGAATTTTTCTTCTACAGGTGAAAGATATCTATTGTTGCAATATACCAAACTAAAATTTCTATTAAGATTTAAGTCTTCAACTTCATATTGATTTAAATGTCCTGTAGCAACTTCATCTATTACTGAAATTACTGAACTAAATCCAATACCTATATTTAAAGATACCATTTTCTTTATGGCTTCCAAACTATAATTAATTGTTTGAGATTTAAATATACTTAAATCAAGTTCCTTTTCTTTTAAAGCATTTTCAATAAGCAATCTTGTCCCGGACCCTTCTTCTCTGAGTACAATTTCTTCACCTATTAAATCCTTGATCTCAATAGTATTGCTAGCAAATGTTTTTTCAGGAGAAGTTATCAGTAGCAATTTATCTTCATAAAAATCTATATAATCTATTCCTTCATAAGCATATTTTGCACCAATAAACCCAAAATTACTTACTCCTGAAAGAATATCTTCTGCTACTTTTTTAGAATCCTTGTGATAGATATAGAAAAGAACATTAGGATAAATCTCCTTAAATGCTTTGATAATATGAGGCAAAAGATACTGGGCTGGTATAGTACTAGCACATATTTCTAATACCCCTTCAATATTATTATTATATTGACTAATTGTCACCTTTGATTTATCACGTATATTAAGCATTTCTACTGCATATGGGAAAAACTCCATTCCCACTTTGGTTAAATTAATATTTTTATTTCTATCAAATAGCATTGTTCCAAATTCTTTTTCTAATTTTTGAATATTGCTAGTAATAGCTGGTTGCGAGAGAAACAATACATCTGCTGCCTTGGAAAAACTCTTTTTACGTGCAACAGTAACAAAACATTCTAATTGTTTAAATTCCATATTTTCATCTCCTTTTCTATGATATTTCTAAATCAATTTATTGATATTATTGTACTATTTACTTTATCAAGTAATAATTCTAAATCTAAATGATAGTCAAGTGCAATACTATAAATTGAATCAAATAAGCAGGTGCATAATACACATTTCCCTACAATATCATCATATCCACGAAAAACATCTTCCGTTTCTGGATGTTTTTCGACTATTTCTAACACTGTCATTTCTTTTGTTATCATGTTTCTATCCCCCTCTTATTTTAAAACTTATGAAATATTTATCTTTAATATTTGTTTATTTGATAACTAGATTTTGCATATAAAGTTTATCTATTTCAAATAAAAGCTATATAGTGCTATGATTTAATTATACCAATATTATACTATATTTAATGGAAAAAGGGGGATTATAAAGTATGAAAAATGTATTATCGAGTAAAAAAGGCATTATTTTCGTAGGAGGTATTATTGGAGTGTTAGCTTCACTTCTGCAATTCTGGGGGAATCCTGCCAACATGGGTATTTGCGTGGCTTGCTTTGTGAGAGATATCACAGGTGCTCTTGGCTTACATCGAGCAGGTGTTGTTCAATATATGAGACCAGAAATCATAGGTTTTGTTTTGGGATCTTTTATAGCAGCATATGCTTTTAAAGAATTCAAATCACGTCTTGGATCTGCACCTATTGTGAGATTTATTCTTGGATTCTTTGCTATGATTGGTGCTCTTATATTTTTAGGATGCCCTTGGAGAGCAATTCTTCGTCTTGCAGGTGGAGATTTGAATTCCATCTTAGGATTATTAGGCCTTGCAGGTGGTATTTGGATTGGAACTATTTTTCTTAAAAATGGATACAATCTTGGATCCAGTCACAAAACTTATACATCAGTAGGCTGGATTTTTCCAATAATTATGCTAAGTTTGTTGATCGTAATGTTCTTTAATCCAGCAATTGTAGGTGAAAGTAAGGGTGGAGTGCTTTTTTATAGTATTGAAGGACCAGGGTCACTTCGTGCTCCTTTGTTCATTTCTCTAGGAATAGGTTTATTAATAGGAGTATTGGCACAAAGAAGTCGTTTTTGTACAATGGGAGCAATACGTGACCTGATCCTATTTAAGCAAACACATCTTTTTATGGGCTTGGTAGCTATGGCAATTACAGCCTTCATAATGAATTTGCTACTTAGTCAGTTTAATCTTGGTTTTGAAAATCAACCAGTAGCACATACTATGCATATTTGGAATTTTGGTGGTATGGTTCTTGCTGGATTGGCATTTACACTTGCCGGTGGTTGCCCTGGACGTCAACTCTTCTTATCTGGAGAAGGAGATGGGGATGCTGCAATATTTGTAATTGGAATGCTTGTTGGTGCTGGTTTTGCACATAACTTTGGATTAGCTAGTTCTGGTGCTGGTGCCACTACAGCAGGTATTATTTCACTTTTCCTTGGTTTGTTAGCATGTATTTTAATCGGATTTACTATGAGAGAAAGTTTTTAGGGGGGATTTAGAAATGGATAATATTATTGACGCTAAGGGGCTTTCATGTCCTCAACCAGTTATATTGACATTAAGAGCAATTAAGAAAACAACTAACAATGAAATTATTGTTTTAGTTGATACAAATACTTCGAAAGAAAATGTAATTAGAGCTGCTGAATCTAAAGGATGGGAAAGTGAAGAAGTTGAGAAAGTAGATGATGGATATAAAATCATCTTAGGAAAGGATAAATAGTATGCTTAAAAAACTTAAAAAAAATAAAGATAAAACTAGTAAAGAAGAATATGGTAGAGGTATACTTGTTTTTGAAAACACAACAGAAGTTATAAGGGCAGAAAACATACTCAAAGCTAATGGATGGAAGATAAAGGTAATGGGCCCACCTCCAAATATTCGTACTGGCTGTGATTTAGTAATAGAATTTCCACTGATTGAAGAATTATCTATTATAAGAACTTTAGCAAAAGTAAAAGTTGTACCTCTGCAAGTTGTACCAGTTAATGAAGATTTATTAGAACCTGTTAACCTTCTTCATGAAAAAGAATTTGGAAAATATCTTATGATACGAGCTGCCAATATGAAAATGACTGTGGATAGAGATACTAATATAATCGTTAATATATCAGGAGGAGGTTGCCCTGATGTTCCTTATTTAGCAGAACAAATGGTAAATAAAAAATTGGATGCAGTTCAACAACCTAAAGAGATAGGCCACACCTTATGTGCTTATGCTCTACAGATTGCTTATGATAGGATGGTGGAATTATGTTAGGTATTGTAGGAACTATTCCAATAGAAGATTTTCCACTCATTGCTGGTACAGTATCTTTAGACGGTGACTGTATTATTGTTGGAGATCATCGTATTAGTGTAAATCGAGGTACACCTGCGATGATTGCAGCTGCAATTGAAACTTTAAAATATATGGAAAAACCTAATCCATTTTGTTATTTGGTAGGAGATATAGGCAATGGTAAGGGATGCAAATGTCTATATAAAGAGCTAGAGGACAATATAGGAAGTACATTTTTTAAAACACTTGCATTTCACTATTTTCAACCTGAAGTAGATTTGTTTAAGAATGTTATTAGAGAGATTGCAAAATTGCCTAAGAAACCAACTTTAATAGCAGATGCAGGGTTTATGTATGTTGCCAAAATGGGTGGGGATTCTTCATTCTTTGATCTATTTACACCAGATGCTGGAGAACTTGCTTATTTGGCTGATGAAAAAGCTCCTCATCCTTTTTATACTAGAGGATTTATATTGCATGAAGATAATCAAGTCCCAGATTTAATAAAAAGAATTTATAAGTATAATAATGCATCGACTTATCTCCTTGTTAAAGGGGTAAAAGATTATGTAGCAAATAAAGATGGCATTATTGAAACAATAGACAGCCCTGTTGAGGAAATACTTGAACCGATTGGAGGAACAGGAGATACTTTGACAGGAATTGTATCTGCATTAATTTATTCAGGTATAGATATAGAAATAGCATCATCTAAAGCAGCTTTAGTAAATAGATTAGCTGGATTTTATGCTAAACCAAATCCTGCAACACAAATATATGATATTATAAAACAAATCCCTCGAGCACTTAATGAAGTATTATCAGTAAAGTAGGAGGTAATATTATGACGAAAAGATTAACAGAATTATCTAGGACCTCAGGATGAGCAGGTAAAATCGGTCCCGATATATTGTCGCAGGTCTTGCGACAACTACCAAGAATGAGTGATGAAAGATTATTAGTAGGACTTGAAACCTCTGATGATGCAGCAGTTTATAAAATAAGCGATGAATTAGCAATGATTCAAACATTAGACTTTTTTACACCAGTAGTTGATGATCCATTTACATTTGGACAAATAGCAGCTACAAACTCATTGTCTGATGTATATGCAATGGGAGGAGAGCCAAAACTTGCTATGAATATAGTTTGCTTTCCAAACTGCCTTAGTCCAGATATATTAGCCGAAATATTAAAAGGAGGCGCTGATAAAGTAAAAGAAGCTGGTGCAGTAATTGTAGGTGGCCATACAGTAGAAGATGATGAACCAAAATATGGATTATCTGTATCAGGTTTTGTTCATCCAGATAAAATTCTAACAAATAGCAATGCCAAGGTTGGAGATGTTTTGATAATTACAAAACCTCTGGGACTAGGTATAATAAATACAGCTATAAAGGGTGAAATGGCTGATAAAGAGTCATATGATATAGCTGTAAAGCTTATGACTACCCTAAATAAATATGCAAAAGAAGCTATTGATAAGGTTAAAGGAGTAAGTAGTCTAACTGATATAACTGGATTCGGACTTATAGGACATGGTGTTGAAATGGCTAAAGGAAGTGGAGTTACAATCAAAATAGACCATAAGAAAATACCTATAATACCAAAGGCGTTAGAATATGCAAATATGGGATTGATACCTGCCGGAGCATATGCTAATAGACAATATACTGCAGATGATGTATTTATTGATGATATAGTTCCTAAAAATATAGAAGATGTGCTATTTGATCCTCAAACATCAGGTGGACTTTTTATATCAGTAAAAAAATCACATGCGGAAAAATTATTAGAAGCGTTAAAAGATACACCAACGGAGTCTTCAATAATTGGATATGTTGTAGAACAGGAAGATAAAAGTATAATAGTAGAATAAATGTGATAATTATGCTGGTAAACATAAAAAACTTGATTTTAGAAGTTAAAAACAAAGATAACCACTCAAACCATTATTACTAGGATTGAGTGGTTATCACCTTTAAGAACCCTCTTTTCCACATTTCAACCCAGTCTTCTTCACATTTTCTCAATTATAGAAAATATTTTTCCTGTAGTAAATACAGACAATGGAATATTTATAACAATGAGAATAAATATTATAATAACATTCGATACTGGACTAATAGGGAATGAATTTCCTACAGTATATTTAAATATTAGAAAATAAATTATATAAAATACAATACTCATTAACCAACGGACAAAGTTTTTTAACATAATTAATTTACACTCCTTTGCTCTAATTTGTATTGGATTTATTTTTCTAACTATAAAGCTATTTCTAACAAAATTGGCGTATGGTCTTGTCTTTCACCAGAGTCTAGCATTTCAGATTTAACAACCTTATTAGCTAGCCTATCACTAACTAACCAATAATCAATCCTCCAACCAGAATTATTGATTTTACTTGTTTTTGCCCTTTGTGCCCACCAGGAATATACATCTGTCACATCACCATGAATATATCTAAAAGTATCTGTAAACCCTTTGTTTAATAGATTGGTAAAGCCTTCACGCTCTTCATCTGTAAAACCTGCTGACCCACGGTTATTTTGTGGATGTGCTAGGTCTATCTCTTTGTGGGCTACATTGTAGTCTCCTGTTGCTAAAACTGGCTTCTCTTTATCTAAACCCTGAAGATATTCAGCATACTTGATATCCCAAACTTGTCTTTCCTTCAATCTTTTTAGACCATCTCCTGCATTAGGAGTATAGACCTGAGTAAGATAAAATTCTCCAAAATCCAAAGTAATAATTCTTCCTTCTAAATCCATAGTATCTGGAGCCTGAATTTCAGGATAAAAAACTTGTGGAGAGTACTTATCTTTATATAAAAACATAGTTCCCGCATAGCCTTTTCTAGCTGGTTCCTGAGAACTTCTCCATACATAAGAGTATCCTTTAAAACACTCGGCTAAACGCTCCATATGCTTCTTGCTTGGCCCCTTGGCTGGCAATTTAGTTTCTTGCAAGGCAATTACATCTGCATCCTTGTCCACAATTGTATCAATTACTTTCCTTGTGAGTAGTGCCCTATTTGAATCACTTGTTAATGCTGCATTTACTGAGTCAATATTCCATGAAATAAATTTCAAATTATTCCTCCTCTTTAAATTTTAATTGATATTTTACATATCTTATTCTTTATCTATATGTTTTAATACTCTACAGTTATTTATTATACAATAAATATGGATAAAAACATAACCCAGAAAATATTTTCTTTAATAATTAAGTCTACAGCTAAAGTCAAGAATAGGAAATAACCGATCTTTATGCATATCATAAACAGCAGGTACAATACCATATCCTTTGCAAAATATTCTACAATTATTCCATCAGAGTTATTCTTCCAAAATTGCTTGTCTTTTACCTCTTCAAGCTCTAATAAATTATTATAGTTTTCATTTTCAATAGATTCATTTAAAAACTCCAGGTTATCAATTACTAAATTTTTTATATTTTCCTTAGCACAATACCTTTTATATTCTCCTACTTTTGGAATTAAAAGAATTATAGATAGCATTATAAAGATAAATAATAAGAATCTTTTTCACCATTTAACACCTTTGTTTTTCACCATTCTAATATCTCCTTTTAGTGTTGCGATTACTTGTATCGATAGTTCTTAGCCATTCCTTAATATAAAAGTTCTATTATCTTATTTCCTTATGAAAAATAAAGATACTACAAAGAATGTAAAAATCAAAATAACAATACCAAGGGGTAATTCTATATTCATAGCCTGTCCCGTATCTTTTGTACTCATATAAATCAAATAAATTCCAGGTAATATACCAAAAATCCCTCCCGAAAATTTATCTTTATTTAATAGAAAACTACCCACTAAAAACAAAGCAATCCAAATAAATATAATAGATGAAACTGAACCAATTCCAAAAGAGATTGCCAACCAACCATAGAGAATAGTAAGTAAAACTATTGGCATGTAAAATAATACAATATTCACTAATTTGTTTTTTTAAGTTTTACTTAATTAGGATTTAGACAAGCTCTAGTTTTATATTTCATAAGTTGCAAACTATTAGATAATGTAAAATATTTTTATCTATTTTTGTCATATTCCTTACTAAATCGTGTAAATCTTATAAGAATCATTGAAGATATACCGATTAAAGAAGATATAATCCATCTGCTCCTAAAATCATATTGATATTTAGGTAAAAATGTTTCTAATATAAAATTGGCTAACAAAAAACCAACCTCCTTTTGTAAGTTTGACACAATTACGACGCTATTTTACTAATAATGTGAAACTAAAATCATATTATTTAAAGTCAAGCTCTAAATCATCATAAATAAATTTAAAACTTTCAATTTTCTCAGCATTAGAACTTAATATAGCACTGCTACTTCCTTTTTTAACTTCTTTTCCAGAAAACTTAAATGCATTTTCATGTTTATCATCAAAAAATTCTAAAAGAACAGGTATCTCTTCTCCAGTATTTACAAATAGCCTACCTCCAAGATAATCTTCTTCTAAATTATCATCAGAAAGATTTTCTACTGTAAGACTTATATTTAAAATAGCAATCTCATCTGGGTCTCCAGACTTCAACTCCATAAAAAACTCTCTATATTCATCTTTAGGTTTCAATGTACTCAGTTTATAATAAGTAACAGTCATTTTTATAGATTCATTTTCAGCAAAAACATCTGTAACTTCAACTTCTCTAACAGAAGTATATTCTCCAAGCTCTTCTATTTTAATTGATTCGGCTCTAATTTCATCATAAGGAACATCAATACCTTCAGCTTCTTCCACCTCGTCTATTTGGATCTCTTCAATAGCCTCTTGTTTATTATTTGTATCTCTAATCTCTTCTTTGCGACATCCCACTATAAGAATGAATAACAAAGCAAAAGATATCAATAATGTTCTTTTCTTCATAATTTTTGCCTCCTTAAAATATTTTTTACCTCGCTTTATTCTACCACCATTCAATGCTTATATCTAATTATAACATTATTTATCAATCTTTATAACCATATCAATGTTTTACTAATTCTTAAAAACGAGTATCTAAATTGCTAATTTTTTATTCTTTCATGTACTTAGCGTTTCAATTAAGCCCCTTATCATTAGTACCTACTGAGTGAATAATATAGCCTTATATTTTTTCTTTACCCTTATTCCTTTTTTTGCTTTTCCCTGTTCTAACTATGTAACCTGAAAATAAAGTTCTTCAAAGGGGATAAAAAAACAGGAGG
>CAYRYO010000010.1:19022-49648 GCA_964428475.1 uncultured Tissierellaceae bacterium | reverse complement strand
CAATTCAGCAATATTTAATGACGCACCTGGCTTAAATATATTTGCCATTACTATACCAGTCCCTATTGCAAGAAAACCTGAGATGAAGAAAAACATCAAAGTCTTTACTCCAACGCTTCTAAGCTTCGTTATTTCATTTAAATTGGCGACACCACTGATTATAGAAAAGAACACCAATGGTACAACTACCATCCTTATGAGTCTTAAAAACATATCTCCTAAAAGTCCCAGCCACGGTAATATGGATACTACGGTTGGATTTTCATTACCTATAGCTGAAAGAACTGCACCAAAAGCAATCCCTAAAAATAAACCTATGAATATCTTATGAAACAATTTTAATTTCTTTTTTTTCATTATGACCCTCCTTTTATTTTAATAACCACCTTGTTTCTTCTTACCTCCTTTCTTTTAAATCAAAAAACCCAGTATTAATGGCCTAATTAAGCCATTAATACTGGGTTTTATTCGTTTTGCAAATCAGGGCTACCTCATTGCCACAAAAAAAGCAGTATTTGTTTTTAGATTGTTTAGATAATTTTACTTTTATTTATTATATATCAATAATTATATAATGTCAAGTATATTTAGAACATTCAATCATAATAAAATAAACAAGGTATTATGGCTAATACTCTAGACAAAATTCAGATATCTATAATTTATAATGTTAAAGCCATATAGATTATAAATAATTTATATGGCTTTAATTACCTTTTATTCTATTATAGTTCCACTTAAAGCTTTCAAAGATTCATTTACCCTATCTAGCGAAGTAATTATGGTCTTTCTTCCTGATTTTGATTCTACAAATTTTATTCCAGCTAATACTTTTGGTAGCATGCTTCCAGGAGCAAAATGACCTTCTTTAGCAAAATGTTTCATCTCTTTTACCGACACCCTATCTAAGTTCTTTTGATTAGCTTTACCAAAGTTTATTGATACCCTCTCTACTGCAGTAAGAATAACTAATATATCTGCATTTATATCTTCTGCAAGCTGTTCTGACGCTAAATCTTTGTCAATAACTGCAGCTACACCTTTTAATTGTTTGTTTTCTTCAATAACAGGAATCCCGCCACCACCTACTGTTATGACAATATTACCATTATCTATTAATGTCTTAACAGTTTCAATCTCCACTATTCTTTTTGGTACAGGTGATGCCACCACCCTTCTATACCCTCTTCCAGAATCTTCTACCATATGATAGCCCTTGTCTTTGCTAAGTACTTTTGACTCTTCCTCGGAGTAAAATGGCCCTATGGGCTTTGTAGGGTTTTTAAATGCCTGGTCTTCTTTGTCAACAACTACCTGAGTAATTATAGTGGCTATGGATTTTTTAATATTACGTAATCGCAATTCATCTCCCATAGCCTGTTGAATATGATATCCAATCATTCCTTGACTCATTGCCCCACAAATGTCAAATGGCATAGCAGGGGTAATTCCACTGGCAATTTCATTTTGTATCACTATTCTTCCAACTTGTGGCCCATTTCCATGCGTTACAATTAAACTATGTCCTTTTTCTATAATATCTACTAAATACTTGCTGCTTTCTTTTACTATTTTAAGTTGAGCTTCCGCAGTAGGTGCACTATCAACATCCTGCAGAGCATTTCCACCTAATGCAACGACAATTCTTTCCAATCAAATTCCTCCTTGTAAGATAATCATTCTATTTAAAACATCTTTTCATTTTTAAATACATCTATTTTTTTATCGTCATAATTTAATAATTTCTTTAATATTTCTTTTATATGCTCCTATTATCTCTTATATTTGTTAAGTATTGCTAAATATAGTAAAAAACAGATAACCACTAATGGCTACCTGTTTTTTTATGCTCCTACAAATAATCTTTCAAATTCTTTTCCATCAATAGTTTCTTTTTCAAGAAGTGCTTCTCCTACTCTATGAAGCTTATCGATATTTTCTTTTAAAAGTTGCTCTGCCTTATTGTATGCAGTATCTATCAAACCTCTCATTTCAGCATCAATTGCAGATGCAACATCTTCACTATAGTCTCTGGTTCTACCAAAATCCTTGCCCATAAATACTTGTTCATCATCAGTACCATAAGTCATAGGTCCGAGTTTATCACTCATACCATAGTGGGTAACCATAGATCTTGCAATCTTTGTAGCTCTTTCTATATCATTTTGCGCACCTGTACTTATATCTTCTAATACCAAGGCTTCTGCTACTCTACCACCTAATAAAGATATAAGCCTGCTTTCCATTTGCTTTTTAGTCATATAAGATCTATCTTCTTCTGGAATATATGCTGTAAAACCTCCAGCCATTCCCCTTGGAATAATAGTTACCATATGAACTGGATCTGTATCAGGAGTAAGCCTTGATACAACTGCATGACCTGCCTCGTGATATGCTGTAAGTTTTCTTTCATTTTCACTTACAACTTTAGATTTTTTCTCTGGTCCTGCCTGCACTTTTATAGAAGCTTCTTCAATTAAATGCATAGGTATAGACTTTAAATTAAATCTGGCCGTAAGTATAGCAGCTTCATTTACCAAGTTTTCAAGATCAGCAGGAGTAAATCCAGCTGTTCTCTTCGCAACTACCTTTAGTTCAACCTCTTTATCTAATGGTTTGTTCTTTGTATGAACTTCTAATATTGCTTCTCTACCTCTTATATCTGGAAGCCCAACATATATAGTTCTATCAAATCTACCTGGGCGAAGCAATGCGGGATCTAGTATATCTGCCCTATTTGTAGCTGCCATGACTATGATACCCTCATTCTTAGCAAATCCATCCATCTCAACCAATAGCTGATTTAGAGTTTGTTCTCTCTCATCATGTCCGCCACCCATACCTGCACCTCTTCTTCTACCCACAGCATCTATCTCATCAATAAATACTATACATGGCGCATTTTTCTTAGCTTGTTCAAATAAATCTCTTACACGGCTAGCTCCAACCCCAACAAACATCTCTACAAAATCTGAACCCGATATAGTAAAGAATGGAACTTTAGCCTGACCTGCTACAGCCTTGCTAAGATAAGTTTTACCTGTCCCAGGAGGCCCTACCATAAGAACACCTGTCGGTATTCTTGCTCCAATATCTATATATTTTTTTGGCGTCTTTAGAAAATCAACTATCTCTTCTAATTCTTCCTTTTCCTCTTCTAGTCCAGCAACATCATCAAATGTAATCAAATTGCCATCTTCTTCTTTGTGAATTTTTGCTTTAGATTTGCCAAAGCTCATCACTTTGCTTCCTCCACCTTGGGACTGTTGCATAAATACAAACCAAAATACTCCAAATACAAGTAACATAAGTATAGTTGGTAGTGCACTTATAAACCAAGGAGTTGCCTGTGGTAATTCTGAACTATATCTGATTGATTCACTTTCTACTAAATCTTTTAAATAAGAATCGTAGAAGGTCCCTCTCATTTCTTCAGGTAGTACCGCACTAAACTGGGTACCATCTAGTAACTTCCCTTGTATCTCCTTGCCATTTACTCCATTCATATTTAGGCTTTCGACTTTATTTTTTTGTAAGTTTACTACCAAGTCAGTTGCATCCATTGGTTTTATATCCTGAACATCTTTTCCAAATGTAGAAAGCAAGAACATAATTACAACTACAATCAGCAAGTAAACACTAATGCCCTTAAAAAATCTTTTCAATAGAAATTTTCCCTCCCTTTTATCAATAATATCTAATTATATCATTATTGACACTCTTTTACAACTACTCAATTAACTATAAACTTCTTCTTTTAAAGCAGCTACATATGGCAAGTTTCTACCTATCTCATCGTAATCTAGTCCATATCCCACTACAAATTCATCTGGAATTGCAAATCCCAAATAGTCAACATATACATCCGCCTTTCTTCTCTCAGGCTTATCCAAAAGCGTGCATACCTTTACAGAAAGTGCTCCTCTTTTCTTTAGATTGTCTATTAAATAAGATAGAGTATAGCCTGTATCTATAATATCCTCTACAATCAATATATCTTTATTTTCTACACTAAAGTCTAAATCCTTGATTATTCTAACTTCACCAGTAGAAACTGAGGATCTTCCATAACTTGAAACTGCCATAAAATCAAACTTGACAGGCACTTCTATACTTCTGGCTAAATCTGCCATAAATATAACAGCACCTTTTAAAATACCTACTAATAACAAATCCTTATCCTTGTAATCCTCCGTAATTTGCTTGCCTAGTTCTGCTACCTTATCAACTATATCCTCTTCACTAACTAACACCTTTTTAATTAAATTTTCCATATTTTCCTCCTTAATTATGTATTTTACTCTGTCTATAAGATATCTTCAAAACACTTTTGCTTTTATCAGTAATCCTATATCTTTCATCTGTTCTATAGCCTATTACCCACAAAATAGATTCACTATCCACAATTAAAGGAATTTTATCCCTTAATTCTTTTGAAATCTTTTCATCAATAAAATAGTCTTTTAATTTCTTGCTTCCACTCATTCCAAATGGAGTAAATCTATCTCCTTCTTTTCTATTTCTAACTGTTAACTTTCCCTTTATTTTATCTAAATCAAAATATCTAGTGTAATTATCCCTTTTCTCACCCAAGTAATCCTCCATAGAAAGTATCACAATATTAAAATAATATCCTATATCTTCTAAATTTACAAGCCCAGGATAAGAAATTTGATAAAGATAATCATCATCTTTTCCATCACTTCTAATTTGTACTATCACTTCATTGTAATTTATGCTTACTGCAATATTATTTGAAAGATGAATTTCTTTTCCAGTTTGAGCCCTCTCTACTAAATCCACAGCATTTGAAACTTGAGCTTCTGTAATTCCCTGAAGAGACCCACACACTTTAAGTATAGTATTTCTCATCACCCTTTGCTGTATACTAAGATGAAGTTTTAAAAATCGCTCCCCATCTAATACCACTCTATAGCTTTCCTCTGATTTAACTATTTCTTTATAACTGCTCTCTGTATATTCACTTAAAAAATCACTGTCAACTGATGCAATTTCTGAAGTCCTCCACATAGTATCTATGATATTTAAGTTAAAGTGTTTTTCTATATATGGTATCATTTCAAGCCTTACTTTGTTCCTATTATATATAGGCTGAAAATTTGTCATATCAGATACCGTTTCTATATTGTTGTCATCTATATATTTTTCTATATCTTCTCTATTTATTCCAAGAATAGGCCTTATGATGTCTCCTGCTATAAACTCCATGCCTTTTAGTCCATCTATGCCAGTTCCTCTCATAAACCTCATAATCAGTGTTTCCGCTTGATCATTTTTATTATGGGCTACAGCAATCTTCCCACTACCAATGCTTTTAATTATCTCCCTAAAAAATCCATATCTCAGTTCTCTACCTGCTTCTTCTGAAGTTATTCCCTTTTCTTTACCGTATCCAATCATATCTACATCTTTTGTATAATAAGGTAAAGCAAGTTTTTCCGCTTGATTTTTTACAAAGGTTTGATCATTTAGGGCATCTTTTCCCCTTACTCCATGATTTACATGAGCAATATATATATTAAAGTCAAGCTCCTTTTTAAATTCAAGAAGCACATACAGTAAAGCCATAGAATCCGGACCACCTGAAACTCCTACAACTATATTATCATCCTTTTCTATTAACTTATATTTCTTTATTCCAGATAATACTCTTTCTCTCATATATACCACCTCTAATAAGCACTCTAATATGAACTATACATTTATTGCTCTTTATTGTCAATAACTTAGGATGTTTTTTAATTCTTAGAATGGAAAAACATATAGCGTGATTACTATACATTTTTCCAAATCTTCGTAACAAGCACTGTCATATCGTCTCTATCCCCACTGCATATTGACTTTGCACTTTTTAATATCTCTCTTGCTATTATCGCTGGATTTATGCTGTCAATACTCATGATTACATTCTTAAGCCAATCTTCACAGATCATTATATCTTTATTAGCTTCTATTATACCATCTGATATCATTATTACTATATCTCCATCCTCTACATAATCTTCATATATATTGACTTCTATATCTTTTAATATTCCAACAGGCAAGGTCCCTGAATTTATTACATCTATTCTATCCTTCTTTTTAATTAATGTAAGAGGAGCGCCTGCTTTTATAGCTTGAAATTTACCCGAATATAAGTCTATAAATCCAAAATCAAGAGTTGTAAACATTTCTCCATTTGATTTTGTTCTCAAAACACTATTTATAGTGTTGATTATAAGTTCCTTATCCATATCAGCTTCCATTAGCATTTCCAGTAATGAAATAGCCACTGAGCTTTCCTCCTTAGCTTTTCTACCTATTCCCATACCATCTGCTAATGCATTATAGTGAATATTTGCCACATCTCCAAAAGTAAAACTGTCACCTGAGACTTTGTCTTCTGTGTTTGAAGATGTTGCACTATTTGTAACCGCATTAAACCTATTTTTCCTAATAAGCTTAAATCTATATTCACAATCTATAAAGCTATTAGCTATAGTCACCGGAAATCCAAGTTCAAGAGAAATAATCTTCCTTAATTTATTTCGAGATTCACAAGGAGTATTTAAATTTATAAATATCTCCAAATCTTCCTCGTCTACTTG
This sequence comes from uncultured Tissierellaceae bacterium, assembly GCA_964428475.1. Taxonomy (GTDB): domain Bacteria; phylum Bacillota; class Clostridia; order Tissierellales; family Tissierellaceae; genus JARICQ01. The sequence continues at coordinate 43,037 of CAYRYO010000010.1, read as the reverse complement.
CACTACATCGATGCTATCTACATCCACCCTGGCATTTTTTAATTCTTTGTACAATATATTTTCCAATTCTTCATCAAACACAGGATCTTCATAGACATTTGCTATCATCTTATCTATAGTACTTCCAAATCCCTTAAGTTGTTCTGACAATAGAATTCTATTCTCATTTAATTTGTTTTTCCAACTTTGATTTAACTTCATCTTCTCTATTGCATGATTTGTCGTCTCTATTATATCCCTAGGTTTAATACAAAACTCTTCAATTTTCATTCTCATAGAATCCTCATCATAGTTTTTCATTTCTGATATACTTACCAGTTTAAAAAAACTATTGTATCTACTGTAATAATTTTCTTTCCAACACTGATCATATTTACTGCAATTTTTACATACCTTATTTGCCACCCCGTCAACCAGAGAATACACTTCTATAGAAGAATTTATATCCACTTCTTCAGAAGCTTGTTTAAAAACACTGGCCAAACCACTAAACATATCTGACATCCTTTGAAGCTTCTTTAATACAAGTTCGTGTTTTCTATCTGCATACTCTTTTTTTATTGCAAAATCTACCTTTAAAGCATTTGAAACCAATTCATCAAAATTCTTTGGTATAAGAATAAAAAGCACAACAGCAATTCCTATTTCACCATATTGAAACAATGAAGATCCAAGCCCACTTATATAAAAACTTACAATTCCACTTCCAAGTATAAATCCCAGAATCGAACCAGTCTTTCCTAAATCCCTAAATGCGCCACTTAAGATTCCCGCTACAGAGAATATAGCTATAGTAAAAGGCATAGTAGCTTGTCCAAGATATGATATCATGCCAAGTATGATTCCTATATTACCTCCAAAGAAGGCTCCCTTTACATAGCCCAAATACAATATAGTAATTATACTAAATACATTCTTTACATCTATATCAAATACCTGAATATTGTTTATTCCAGCTATAATAAGAGCTAACATTATAAATGAACAAAGTCTCTTTTCACTGTTTGTATCCAGGTTTTTAACACTTACTAGTGGTGGACTAAATGAAAAAACATAAGTCATTGCTAAAACTATTATGCCTTCAAATAAAACTAAGAATAAATCATATACAAAGAAACTCTCACTTGTGAGCATCAAAGCTAAAATTCTAGAAGCAATAAATACAAGCGATGAAATAATTACTGCCTTAATAAGTGAACTCTCCTTTATATCACTAAGTATAAAAACTACATATACTAATATATAAGCAAATATATATGAAGTTTGACTAAAACCATGAAAGAAAATCGTACCCATGGCTACAGATAAAAACACATTTGGGCTCCTTCCCTTTATAATCATATAAGCTGCTAAATAAGAAAATCCAAAAGGCGTCAGCCCATTCATTATATTTGCCCTCGATAGTAACAACCCTACAATAAAGATAATAAGGCTTTCTTTATTTAGATCCTCATTAAAGCTTTCCCAAATTCTCTTCTTTTTTAAAGCCTCCATGTTCATCATATTATCACTCCCCCGTTATATTTTCATTTTCATAATAACAAAGGAATGAGAAATAATTTGTCACTTTTAGTGCTTTAAATACTAGAGATTTAGGACATAAAACAAGCTATCTTCCTATAACATTAGTTAATCTTAAAATAAGTTTAAGCTAATGTTATAGACACCTTAAATTAAATACATTAACCTCTTGAGAATTGATTTCACTGCACCTTACACCTAAGTTAATCTTCCTATGTTAAATGTATTATATTGTCTAATATAAATACTATAAAGTTTTTTACAAAAATAAAAAAACCGGATATCTCCGGTTTTATCACTCTGCAGTTCCTACTTTACGTGGTTTAATTCCACTGCTCTTTTTGTTGTCTCTTGATTTTAATTGATCGTGTCTTTCGTTGCTATCTTTTAAGAATTTATTCATCTTATCTTCAAAAGACAATCCTTTTTGTGTGTTATCAGGTTTATTCCACTCTATTTCTACCGGTTGTGTGCTCTTTGGTTTAGCTTGCCTAATAGAAAGACTTATTTTATTGTCTTTTGAAATAGATAAAACCTTTACCTTTATCTTCTCACCTTTTTTTAAGTAATCTGCTACTTTTTCCACATAATCATGTGAAATTTCCGAAATATGAACAAGTCCACTTTTACCTTCTGGCAGTTGAACAAATGCACCAAAATTGGTGATACCTGTAACTGTGCCCTCAACTATTGCCCCTACTGATACCGTCATAGATTAATGACTCCTCCTTAAATATTATTATTCTAAAACAAGTATATATTAGAAATACTCTATTGTCAATCGTTTATGTCTTTAATCTCCCTTTCGAAAATAGATCCATTTTTTTTATTTTTATCTATATATATTATTTCTCTTGGCTTTACCATTCCAAGATCTTCTCTAGCTATTCTTTCAATGAACTCTAATGAATTGCTGTTCTCTATTTGATCTGTTAAGTCTTCTATCTCATCATTCAATTGATTAACTTCTGATATATTTTGTTCCTTTTTAAATTGCAATTCTTCCAACATCTTATTTTGATTGTAATATATAATAGCGACGTATATAAATAATGACGGTAAAAGTATATGGATTAATTTTATTTTTTTCCTTAATCTTTTCTTTGTTTTTTTCTTTTGCATAACAGTCTCTCCCTTTTTTATTATCCCATCATATATATAATACTACAAAAAATCAAAAATTCCTTCATTTCTTTGTAGAAATTATTTTTATATATCGCTTTGCTTCCCTGTATAATATTATCGGAATATTCTTTATCTTCTTTATAGGACTATATACCCTTTTTTTAATATATTTAAAGGGACAGAAGAAAGTTCTCATTATCTTATGTAATATTCTTTTTAAAATTATACCTACCTTTAGACATGCTCGATATATGAATTTACTAAAAATCTTATTATAAATAAAAATTCCTAGTAAAAATCCAAGTATAATATATCCTCTCATCTCACCCCAATTCAGTCTTACTAGTACATAGAAAAATAAAATAGATAATACTAGCCAAAACAATAAATCACCTATATAAGTAACCCATTTACTTGGTTTAGAAAAATATCTAAATGTCCTATATATATCATAAAAAAATCCAGCTATAAGTCCACCATACAATACCCCCAAAAATATATGAACATCTATGATCAATGTATTCTCCATATTTTCACCTTTTCCTACTTAAATAGTTTTTCAAGGATATTCTTAGAAGAAACATCTTTTGAAGTATAATTTATCCCATTTATTTTGCCATGTATCTTTACATTTCCATCTTCTACATTTAGATTATTTATATTTAAACCCTCTCCTTTTATTATCATTCCTCCATTAATAGTCTTAAGTATTATTGTATTATCATTAAAACTTTCTACATTTTCCACCCCTGTAACTAGCATTTTCTTTCTGTCTTCCATATTTATATTTTGACTTTTATATTTAACTCTAGCTTCCGACATCTGATCACACTCCTAGAATATTAGATTATTAATATTTATGTATAAAAAAAGACTTTTATTACAAAGTCTTTTTTTAAATCCTTTTATATAGTTTTTCAGCATCTTCTTTTCTCACATTATCCTTTATATCCAATACCTCTATATTCATCTCTTCGCTTCCAAATCTAATTTGAATTGTATCACCAGTACTTACCTCATCACCTGGTTTTGCCTGCTTATCATTTATGGAAACTCTACCTCTTTCACAAGCTTCCTTAGCTATAGTCCTTCTCTTGATTATTCTAGCATTTTTCAAATACTTATCTATCCTCATATCTTCATCTCCCTTATCTTACAAAAAAAACCAGGCTAGAGCCTGGTTTAATTATTTATTAACTATTTCTTTTAAAGCTTTTCCAGCTTTAAATACTGGTGCCTTTGATGCAGGAATCTGAATTACTTGTTCTGGATCTCTAGGATTTCTTCCTTCTCTAGCTTTTCTATCTCTAACTTCAAAGGTTCCAAATCCTACCAATTGGACCTTTTCACCTTCCGCCAGTGATCCCTCTACTGTCTGTATAAATGCATTTAATGCATTCTCTGCATCTTTTTTTGTCATATCCCCTTTTTGAGCCATACTAGCTATCAATTGAGACTTATTCATTATTCATTCCTCCTTAAAATTATACTTATTAATTAAATTAACTTAATACTAAATATATAAATAAAAATTTATAACTATTTTCAAACAACTTAATTAAGATCTTCATAAAGTTTAGCTTTATTCCATAGTTGATCCATTTCCTTCAAACTCATATCTTCTAATTTTTTGTCTGATTTTTCTGCTGAACTTTCAATAAATTCAAATCTACTGGTAAACTTACCTATTGTCTTGTTTAAAGCCACTTCTGGATTTACTCTGAGAAATCTAGATGTATTTACTACAGCAAATAAAAGATCTCCTAGCTCCTCTTCTATATGTTTATCTCCCAAGGGAAACTCTTCAATAGCTTCTACCATCTCACCATATTCTTCCATTATCTTATTCAAAGGTTCACCTACATCTTCCCAATCAAATCCAACTTCAGCAGCTTTTTCCTGTATCTTAAAGCTTCTCATAAGTGCAGGTAATCTTGGTATATCTTTAAATTTATCAGATATCTTCTCTATATTTCTCTTATCATACTTTAGTTCATTCCAATTATATACTATTTCACTAGAGTTGACTAGTTTTTTTTCTTTAAAAACATGAGGATGCCTATAAATTAATTTATTGGCAAGAGTAGACATCACTTCATATATATTAAACTCGCCCTCCTCATACCCTATCTCCGAATGAAGAAGCACTTGAAGCAATACATCTCCTAGTTCTTCTGATAGATTATCTATATCTCCTCTATCTATAGCATCTACAAGCTCATAGGCTTCTTCTAGCATGCACGCCCTAATAGATTTATGAGTTTGTTCCATATCCCATGGACATCCATCTTTAGACCTTAATAATCTTATTATACCCAATAAATCATTAAAATCAAATATTTTTTTGTCAACCTTGTCTATTTTAGGGATATATAGACTAGTTAGAGGCCCAACTTCATCTATTCGATCTAGCTCATAGATATGGATAAATTGTTTATCCTCATCTCTTTCCACTCCAGCACTATGAATAGCATATATCATATATTCATCACCATAAACTTCAGATAGCCCTATCTTTATTTCAGATAATATCCTTCTATTGTATACCTGTGTTATTATAGTGTCTATACCTATATCCACATCTAGAATATCAAATACAGAACCGTCTACAAGCTTTAAACCACCTATAGGATCCCTATCTACAAGTTCAATAAGAGGTTCTATAAAGCTCATTCCAGATATTATTTCAATGTCTACATCATTTCTTTTTAAAATCTCCACAGTCTTCTCGGCAAGCAATGGATTCCCCGGGACAAAATAATTTATCACCTTGTCTTTAGATTCCACTATCAACTCTTCAACTATTCTTTCATATACATCTTTAAAATCTTCTTCATCTTCATATAAATAATCATAAGTCTTATAGGGAATATTTCTTTCTTTTAAATACTCCACCGTAGGATGCTTTTCAGTTCTTAAAAAAATCGAATCTCCTGAATTTATTCTCTCTACAGCACCCAGTGTCAGTGCACTTATACTACCCGGTCCAAGTCCTACTACATAAATCTTTCCCATGCTTTTTTCTCCTTTGTATTTCTATTTCAATAAATTAAACTTATCTAATTTATTTTTTATCTTTTTACCTTTTGGTATAAACTCCAAATCCCTTGAAGTAATAGCTCCCGTAAGTATTAACAATATACCATAAACTACAGCTCCAATCAATATGGCAATTAAAGTTGCTACTTTTGACCCCCTATTTATTCCACCTAACGCTTTAAATAAAAACTCATATGATAGAAAAGCTGCTATTCCCATACCAATTGCAGATAAAAGGGGCCTTATAAATACATCTTTTACACTTAAACTGATTTTACTATACTTAATTACAAATATTAGATCTAAAATTGCTGCAATCATAAATGCAACAACAGTTGATATGGCAGCACCACTTATATTTATACTAGGCACTGCAGTAAGTACATATGAAAGAACCACTTTAACTCCTGCACCTACAAATAAATTGATTGCAGGTACCATTGGTTTCCCAAGTCCTTGAAGTATAGACGACAATGCCTGAACAAGTGTAAGAAATATCACTCCTGTAGATAGTGTCTTGAGAAGGCTTCCCACGCTTACAATCGTCTCAATTGGATTTTTATAATATAATAAAGCTATAATAGGATCTGCAAGCACATATAGTCCTATGCCTGCTGGAAGTCCTATAAGCAAGGTCATTCGTATTCCTGAAGAAATTGTATTTTCCATTTCTATCCTTTCTCTCTTCGCATTTGCACCTGCTATAGCAGGTACAAGGCTCATAGCTATTGCCATAGAAAACACTTGTGGTAAATTTATTAATGTCTGCGCCATTCCCTTTAAATTTCCATACAGATCATTTGCCATAGCTTCTGTATAGCCTATAGATTGAAGTCTATTTAAGACTATAAGCACATCTATAGAATCCATCATAGGCATTATAGATGCACCTATGGTAATGGGAACTGCTATAATCAAAAGATCCTTTATTATCTGCTTTACCTTGTATTCTTCAGTCTTTATACTTGTTTTCATTTCATCCATTATATCTTTTCTTTGGTAGATATATATAAATACCATAGTTATAGTTCCAAACATAGCCCCTATAGAGCCTCCAAATGAAGCTCCCCCCGCTGCTATAGCAGTTCCTCTATCAAGCAAGTAATAAGTTAGAAAAAGTCCTGATGCTACTCTAAAGAACTGTTCTACCACCTGAGAAATTGCAGTTGGTGCCATACTCTGATACCCTTGAAAAAAACCTCTAAAAGAAGCCATTATTGGCACAAAAAATAATGCCGGTACTAATGCTATAAGTGCATAATATGAATTTGGATTTCCAAGCCTTTCGACTATACTATCACTTAAAAAATATACAAAAGATGAAGTTAAAATCCCCCCTATAAGCAAGCCCATAAGCGCTACCTTAAACACCCTATGTGCTGCATTGTAATCCTCTATCGCTCTTTTTTCTGAAACTAGCTTTGCAATAGCAACTGGAAAACCTGCAGTAGATATAGTAAGCAAAAGTGTATAGAGTGGGTATGCTGTCTGATAATATCCCATACCCTCTGAACCAATCAGGTTTGCAAGTGGAAGTCTATATATGGCTCCCAAAATCTTTACTATACCTCCAGCTATACCCAAGATAGCTGCTCCTTTTATAAAACTACTATTTTTTGACATTTCCATTCCCCCAAAACATAATCTTATACATTATATCATCTAAATGTGGAAAATAATACTAAAATTAAAACCTACCATATGGTAGGTTTTAATTTTCCATTTGTTTGGAAAGAAATCCCGATGCAGTTTCTGCTAATTTTATTTCTATATCGCTTATCTTTGCTCCATCTTCACCTGATGACAAGATAACAGCCCCTATAGGGTCACCTTGCATTACAATAGGTACTATTACTTGAGCATTGTATTTTTCAGTGCCATCATCTTCATATGTTATTTTTATATTCTCATTGTCTTGACCTGTAAAGTAAGTATCTTTACCCTCTATAATCTTCTCTAAATCTGGACTTATCCTCTTTTCCATATATAGCTTTTTAGATCCACCTGCTACTGCTATTATATTGTCTCTATCAGATATTAACGCTGTAAAATTAGTATTTTCATATAATGATTCACAGTATTCTTTTGCAAATTCACTTAATTCTCCTATAGGAGAATACTTTTTAAGTATCACTTGACCTTCTCTATCGGTATATATTTCTAAAGGATCACCTTCTCTTATTCTAAGTGTCCTTCTAATTTCTTTTGGAATTACTATTCTGCCTAGTTCATCAATTCTTCTAACAATCCCCGTAGCCTTCATGTCTTTCCTCCTCAATAATCTTGTGTAGTGAGATTATTATATATCTAAAAGGAAAATTTTATACATTAAAGAAAGATAAGGTTAATAAATCTTGATTTTAGCCTTTTCTTTTAACCCTGCTTTCTCTTCTTTGTATTTTTCTTCTTTTAGAACCATTGAAATCTCGTCTTTTAATTCTTCATATGTGTCTTTTATGTCTATAAGCTTGATTATATGATATCCTACTTCAGTTTTTACAATGTCACTTAATTGCCCTTTTTTTAAATTAAATGCAATATCTTCAAATTCAGGAATTCTAGTACCCTTAGTAAAATATCCCAAGTCGCCTCCTGCTAAAGCTGATGCTTTATCTACAGATAGTTGTTTTGCTAATTCTGCAAAGTCTTCTCCACTATCAATTTTATCTAAAAGCTCTTGTGCTTGTTCTTCTGTCTTTACAAGTATATGACTTGCTCTTATAACTTCTAGGTCTTCTTTATGTTCATCAAAAAACTCTCTAGCTTCTTTTTCATTTATTTCTATATTGCCTATAAAACTCTCCCTATATTTATTTACAAGTATTTCTTTTCTCAAGTTTTCGCTAAAATATTCTTTTGTAATCTTATTGTTGTCTAAAAATTCATCAAAGTCCTCTTTTCCACCTGTCATATCAATATATTCTTCTATCTTTTCCTGAACTTCTTCTTCTGAAACAGAGATATCCATTTTACCAGCTTGTTTTTCTATAATGACTTCCATTATCATTTTTTCCAATATCTGTTCTTTAAATATTTCCTCTAATGTTCTGCCATCTTCTGCTTTTTGAGACATCACTTCTTCGCCAAATTGTTTTATATAAATACCTTTAAATATTGCATATTCTTCATTAAACTGTTCTTCTGTGATTTCTTTTCCTTCTACTTTAGCAATCAACCCTTCTTTTACCTCAACGCATCCTGTTAAAGCCAATATCGAAATTAATAAGACAAGCAATACTTTGGTTTTCTTAAACACGTAAAACATCCTTTCTTGTTTGTTTTTTATTTATGTCACCTTTTCTTTTTGTCTATTGAAACTATTGATCTTTTCTACAAGTTGTTTCAAAGAAATCAGTATATCTTTTCTTGCTTTAAATATAATAGACGGCTCTTTAGATAGATCAAATTTCATCCTTCTGCCATACTCGCCTGATAGATAATGCACAAGCTCTATCCCTATGGTTGGAGTGCTTTCTAGATTGAATTCTATTAAAAGATCATCTCCATTTTGAGCTATATTATATATCCCATTTTTACTCGCTAAATGCCTAATAAATGAAATATCCAGTAGATTTTCAACTTCTCTTGGAATATCTCCAAATCTATCTATCAGTTCATCTACCAACTCTCTATATTCTTCTATATCTGAAATCGACGATATCTTTTTATATACTTCAATCTTTTGTTCTTCACTTTCTATATAGCTAGATTTTATATACCCATCTACCTTTATATCCATAGTAGTATTTAAGGACTCTTCAACTTTTTCACCTTTAAGTCTTTTGATTGCGTCATTTAAAAATTTCACATAAAGATCATATCCAATAGCCTCCATATGTCCATGTTGTTGGAGTCCAAGGAGATTTCCAGCACCACGTATTTCTAAATCCCTCATAGCTATTTTAAATCCAGATCCAAACTCAGTAAATTCTTTAATTGCCCTGAGTCTCTTTTCAGCTACTTCTGATAATATCTTATCCTTTTGATAGGTAAAATACCCATATGCAATTTTATTTGAACGCCCTACCCTACCTCTAAGTTGATAAAGCTGAGATAATCCCATTTTATCTGCATTGTGAATTATTATAGTATTTACATTTGGAATATCAAGACCTGTTTCTATAATTGTAGTACATACGAGCACATCTATTTCATTCTCTAAGAAATCAACCATTACCTTTTCAAGCTGTCTTTCACTCATCTGTCCATGTCCTATAGCAAAACTAGCCTCTGGAACAAGCTCTCTAAGTCTTGAAGCTACCTTATCAATTGTATCTACCCTATTGTAAACATAATATACTTGACCCCCTCTTGCTACTTCCTTGAGTATAGCATCTCTTGTCATCTGTTCATTATATTCTACTACATAAGTCTGTACAGGATATCTTTCTTCTGGTGGGTCTTCTATTACAGACATATCTCTTACCCCAGATAATGACATATGAAGGGTTCTAGGAATTGGCGTAGCAGTCAAAGTGAGTACATCTATAGTCTCTTTGAAGGTCTTCAACTTTTCCTTGTGTTTTACTCCAAATCTCTGCTCTTCATCTATGATTAAAAGACCAAGATCTTTAAATTTCACATCATTAGATAATAGTCTATGAGTACCCACTACAATGTCAACCAAGCCTTTTCTCATATTTTCTATAGTTAAATTTTGTTGGCTTTTCTTTACAAACCTACTTAAAACTCCTATCTTTACAGGAAAACTAGATAACCTACTCACTAGTGTATTATAATGTTGCTCTGCAAGTATAGTAGTTGGTACCAAAAATGCAACCTGTTTGCCGTCTAGTATAGCTTTAAATGCAGCCCTAAGAGCTACCTCAGTCTTTCCATATCCCACATCCCCACATAGGAGTCTGTCCATAGGTTTTGTACTCTGCATATCCTTTTTTATTTCTTCAATACTATTATTTTGTCCATCTGTTTCTTCATAGGGAAACAAATCTTCAAATTGTTTTTGCCATTCATTATCCTTTGAAAATTGAAATCCCTCATAACTTTCACGTTTTGCATATAATTCAAGAAGGTCTTTTGCCATATCTTCTACAGCTAACTTTGCCCTATCCTTTGCCTTTGCCCATTCTACACTAGAAAGCTTATTTAATTTAGGCTTTATACTTTCAGAGCCAATATACTTTTGAACTAAATGCATCTGATCTATAAGTACATATAGTTTGTCCTGGCCCTTATAGCGGATAGTAAGATAATCCTTTTTTACTCCTTGAATATCTATTCTTTCTACACCTTCATACCTTCCTATACCATGATTTTCATGCACTACATAGTTTCCAACATTTAAATCAGATAAACTAATAGCTTTACCAGGTGATTTCTTTTTATTCTTTCTTGTTTTGCTCTTTCCAGCACCAAAAATTTCCTTATCACTTAATACTATGAATTTCAAGCTTGGATACTCAAATCCACTATTTATACTACCAGGAGTAATGAATATTTGAGAAGATTTAATATCTTTATCCTTATCTATTTCAAATGAAGTTTCAACACCCATTTCGTTGAGATTTTGTTTTAATCTCTTTCCCCTTTCATCTGTTCCACAGAGTATCACTACCTTATATCCTCTATATCTTAGATGTTCCAAGTCTTCTTTTAAAAGATCCAATTTATTGTGATATGATTGCATTCCTTTCACTGAAAAATTATGTATCCCCCTGGGTTTAAAAGCATGATTACTAGTTGAAATCGCACTATTTGCTATTATAAGATTATCTTCTATCTTCTCTAGTATATCACAATAGGAATATGAAATATCAATATGATTAGCTAAAAGTTCACCAATCGAAAATAAATCTGTAAATTTATAATTGAAGTTTTCCTCTACACTCTTTACACTTTGCTCTACTCTCTTAGCTTCATCTATAAACACTAGTAAATCCTTATCAAAATACTCAATTATAGAAGCTAGATATTTATCTGGAATATATGGTATAAGTAAATTTCTATTTGAAATAAATAGTTTTTCTTCTAGATAATCTTTGTATTTATTAAACTTGTTTTCCAATTTCTCATGTTCAGCTTGATTTAAATCTACTTTAGATAAAGACTTCTTCAAATCACCATCTATGCCCTCAACTATTTTTTTTCTGTACTCATCTAATACGAGTATTTCATTTGTTGGTATTATTTTAGCTTTATCTATTATATTTATAGATCTCTGAGTGAGTATATCAAATGTCCTTATAGAGTCTATTTCATTGTCAAACAGCTCCACTCTATATGGATGTTGATTTTCAGGTGTAAAGAAATCAAGAATTCCGCCTCTTAAACTAAACTGGCCCATACCCTCTACCATAGCTACCCTTTCATATCCACTATGCACAAGACTATTTATAAATGCATCCAATCTAATCTCTTCGCCTACCTTTATTTCATTAGAGTTTTCTATAAATATCTCTGGACTCATATACTTATCCAAAACACTCTCTACACTGGCTACTACTATCATTTTTTGTTTTTTTACTAGCTTAGATATTAAACTTAACCTTTGATTGGATCCCTCATAGCTGATAGCATCTACATCAAAAAAAGTAAGCTCTCTCTTTGGCAGAAGATATACATCTTCTCCCCCTAGACCTTTTATATCTTCATATATCCTTCTAGCTCTAAGTTCACTATATGTTATAACTAGTATTTGATCTTTCTTATCCTCTTCTAGGGCATAGAGAATATGACCTATACTCTCATCTGTAATTCCAAATGTAGCTATAGGGCTAATACGCCTTTCTATATCAATTGTGAGTTCCTTGTACGGTTTTAAATTTTTAATTGGATCTAATAAAAAATTCTTCATCTTTCACCTCAAATAAAAAGCACCTAAAGCCCAGGTTAATCCTGGGCCTTATTTTTCTTATTAAATTTATTCATAGCAGAGTCAATATCCTCTTTTATAATAGTCTCTACAGCCTCTGCACCTGAGAATATAGCCTCCTCAATTATATTTACTTCATCCTTTGAAAACCTACTCAATACAAAATCTGCTAAATCCTGATCTTCACGCTTCTTCCCTATACCTATTTTTATGCGCGAGAAATCGTCTCTTCCCAGCAAATAAATAATGGATTTAAGACCATTATGAGATCCAGCACTTCCCTTTTTCTTTATCCTCACGCTAGCAAATTCAATATCAATATCATCCACTATCACGATTATCTTTGAAGAATCTAGTTTGAAAAAGTTGGCTATATCTCTCACTGTCTCACCGCTATTATTCATATAAGTTTGAGGCTTGACCAAGAGAACCTTTTTACCATTTATAATTCCCTCTCCATAAACAGACTTAAATTTTATTTTATTAATCTTTATATTGTTTCTATCTGCTAATAAGTCTATGGTATTAAAGCCCACATTATGCCTTGTATTTGTATAAGTCTTTCCTGGATTTCCTAGACCTACTATTACATACAAAATATCACCCACTAATCTTTATATTAATCAAACAACTTGCTCACTGATTCATTGTTGTGAATTCTCTTTATTGCTTCAGCAAATAAACCTGCAACAGATATTACCTCTATCTTGTCTATTTGTTTTTCAGCTGTAAGTGGAATTGTATCTGTAATTACAAACTTTTCCATCTCACTTTCAGCTATTCTTTCAATAGCTGGACCCGATAATACTCCATGAGTAGCACATCCATAAACCTTTTTAGCCCCAAAGTTCTTAAGCACTGATGCAGCCTTTGTGATAGTCCCTGCAGTATCAACTATATCGTCAACAAGTATTACATTCTTATCCTTTATATCACCTATTACATTCATTACCTCTGAAACATTAGCCTTGGGTCTTCTTTTCTCTATGATAGCTATTGGAAGATCTAATATATGCGCAAAGTTTCTAGCTCTAGTAACTCCACCTATATCAGGAGATACTATCACTGTATCTTCTTTTGCAATATCTTTAAAATGCTCTGCAAGTATTGGAACTCCCGAGAGATGATCCACCGGTATATCAAAATATCCCTGTATTTGAGCCGCATGTAAATCCATAGTTATCACTCTATCTGCACCAGCTACAGTAAATAAATCTGCAACCATTTTTGCTGTTATAGGTTCACGCGCTTTAGCTTTTCTATCTTGTCTTGCATATCCATAGTATGGAACTACAGCATTTACCCTACCTGCTGAAGCTCTTTTACAAGCATCTATAAGTATCAATATCTCCATCAAATTGTGATTTACAGGAGTACAAGTCGGCTGTACTATAAATACATCAATACCTCTTACAGTCTCCGCTATATTTACATTTATTTCTCCATCACTAAAAGTACCTAGATCGCATACTCCCACTGGCACCTCTAATTCCTTACAAATTCTATCTGCAAGTTCATTGTTTGCATTACCTGAAAAAACTTTCATTCCGCTTCTAACTAACTTCATCTAATTTCCTCCTAAGATTATTTATGACCTTTGTAACCTTTTTTTTCAACCCATCCTTTTAAGTTTTTCTGGTCCGCTCTAGCTATAGACAATTCTCCTTCATTTACCTTTTTTGTTATAGTAGATCCAGCGGCTATATATCCCCAGTCTTCAACTTCAACTGGTGCAACAAGATTGGAATTGCTTCCGATAAAAGCATTGTCTCCAATAGTAGTCCTAAATTTATCCCTACCATTGTAATTTACAAAGACTACCCCACAGCCAATGTTTACATTATACCCTATATCTGCGTCTCCCACATAAGATAAATGCCCAGCTTTTGAACCATCTGCCATCGTTGCATTTTTTATTTCAACAAAGTTTCCTATTTTTATGTTTTTCCCAATATGGCTATTAGGCCTTAAATGAGCATTAGGTCCTATTTTTGTACCTTCATCTACAAAACTATCTTCTATTACAGAAGATTCTATTGTTACCGAACTCATTACCTTACTATTCTCTATCCTAGTCCCTTGTTTGATAAGACAACCCTCACCTATCTCTGTATCCCCCTCAAGAAATACTCCTGGATAAATAATAGTATCTCTTCCTATCTTAACTCCATTTTCAATATAAGTATTAGAAGGATTTATAAGAGTTACTCCATTGTCCATATGATAATTATTAATTCTTTCCCTTATAATATCTTCACAAAATGCCAATTGAGCCCTTGAATTAACTCCATTAATCTCAACTGAGTCCTCTATTAGATAGGCTCCAAGCTTGTGTCCATCTCTCTTTAATATCTCAATTACATCTGTTACATAGTATTCATTTTGAACATTGTCATTTGTGATTTTACTTAGGGCATTTTTAAGTAATGCTCCATCAAAGCAATATATCCCTGAATTCACCTCATCTATTTCCTTTTCTTCTGGATTAGCATCTTTATCTTCAACTATCTTAGAGATATATCCATCTTTATCTCTTATTATTCTACCATAGCCAGTAAGGTCAGATAATCTAGCAGTCAGTACAGTCCCCTTAAAGTCATTTTCCTTGTGATATTCCATTAAACCTTTTATGGTTTCACTACGAATAAGAGGAGTATCACCATATAATATAACAACTGTACTATCATCTTCTATCTCGTCTACTGCCTGCATCACAGCATATCCAGTACCATAAGGCAGATCAGCTCCTATTGCTTGAGTTTTGAAAATTATATCCTCATCCTTGAAATATTCCCTTACCATTTCCCCACTATGTCCAACTACTACAATATTTCTTTGTAAATTCGCCACCCTAGCTGCATCTACTATATAACTGAGTATGGGCTTGCCACATACATTGTGCAGCACTTTTGAAACTTTTGATTTCATTCTACTTCCTTCACCTGCTGCTAAAATAATTGCAATTTCCATCTTTTCACCTCATTTGAAAAATGTCTCATATATATTCTAACTTATTTTTATCATAAGTCTACAATTAATTCCATAAAAATAAAAAATTTTATATAATTGTTTTATTATACAAGGAAAAAGACCTCATTTGAGGTCTTTTTTTTACACTGTAGCTGCTACTATATCTTCTTTTTCTTGAGCTAAAGTCTTTTCATATTCTTCAAAAATAGCTTTTTGAATTTTTTCTCTTGTCTCTGAATTAATAGGGTGAGCGATATCTCTAAAATCTCCATCTCCCATTTTTCTACTAGGCATAGCTACAAATAAACCATTCTGTCCATCTATTACTTTGATATCATGTACTACAAATTCATTGTCAAAGGTAATAGAAACTATAGCCTTCATCTTCCCCTCTTGTGCGATCTTTCTCATTCTTACATCTGTAATCATCATTGTCAGTTCACCATCCCTTTATTTTGAAGTCAAAAAAATTTATGAATATAGTATATATTCTATATGGAGTATTAAAAGTCCTTCTTTTTTTGAAATATTTTTATTTTTAATCTAAAATATGCTTTAGATATCAAAAACTTAACATAATATTAATAAATGCCTTTAATTTTTTTTTCAATATGATATAATCATTCAGTGACAGTTTAAAGTTTTTTGAATAAGATAATATTAAAATAAATATTGGCTATAATAAAATAGATAGAAATTAAAATGTAATGTTAATAGGAGGAGTTTCCATGTTTGAATTTTCAATAGATAGAAATAAGTACACTAATGTACACTTTATAGGTATAGGAGGAATCTCTATGAGTGGATTAGCTGAAATACTTTTAAACAGTGGATATACAGTAACTGGATCAGATGCAAAAGATAGTGCAATCGTAAGAAAACTTAAAAACTTAGGTGCAAAAGTTTACATAAACCATTCAGCTGAAAATATAAACAATCCTGATTTAGTTATATATACAGATGCTATATCCGTAGATAACGAAGAACTTAGGCAATCAATTGACCTCAAAATACCTGTCATAGATAGGGCCACATTTCTAGGAGCCTTGATGAAGAATTTTAAAAGCTCAATAGCAGTATCCGGAACTCACGGAAAAACTAGCACTACTAGTATGCTATCCACCATATTGAATAGATCCAATCTAAGCCCTACCATTCTCTTGGGTGGAGAATTAGATGAAATCGGTGGAAATGTAAAATTAGGATCAAAAGACTTAATCCTAACAGAAGCATGCGAATACAAGGGAAATATACTCAAGTATTTTCCAACAATGTCTATAATTCTAAATATTGACGAAGATCATTTAGATTACTTTGAGAGTTTGGATCATATAAAACAGACATTTGTTCAATATGCTAAAAATTTAAAAGAAGACAGCACTCTTATTATTAATTTAGATGATCCAAATTCTGAATGTGTAATAAATGCTACTTCAGCAAATGTAATCACCTTTGGAGTTAACGGAAATGCAGACTATAAAGCAGAAAATATATCTTTTAGCAAAGAAGGCTTTCCTACCTATACTTTAAACTATAAAAATAAGGAATTTTATGAAATAAATTTAAATGTAATGGGAATTCATAATATATATAATTCACTAGCAAGTATTGTAGCAGCAAGAGATATGGGACTTAATATGGATTTAATAAAAGATAATATCTTATCCTACACTGGTGTTCATAGAAGATTAGAATTTAAAGGTTTCCAAAATGGAATAAAGGTAATAGACGATTATGCCCATCATCCAACAGAAATAAAAGCAAGCCTAAATGCACTTAAAATGTCTAAATCTGGCAATATATACTGTATATTTCAACCACACACATATACTAGAACCAAGCTTCTTCTTAAAAGCTTTTCTGAATCCTTTTACGATGCAGATAAGATAATTATCACCGATATATATGCAGCTAGAGAAAAAGATAACGGAATAATTCATTCTACAGATTTATCAAATGCCCTTAAGCAAAAAGGTCTAGATGCAGTTTACATCAGAGAATTTGAAGATATAAAAACATATCTAATTGAAAATGTGCATGAAGATGATATAGTAGTCACTATGGGTGCAGGAAATATCTACTGTGTAGGAGAGATGTTTTTAAATTATAAAAAAGAAAAGGCAGCAGTTTAAAATAAAAAAGATGGTCTATTGCAGATCATCTTTTTTAGTGGCTTCATTTTCAATATTCTCATTTACATTGTACATATTATTTAAAAACTCTGTAATAGCTCTTTCGTCTCTAATGTAATACGATAAAATGGTGCCATTTATAGACTTAAATTCAGACTTGCCTGGTAAAATATCTATGTTAACATCATCCACTGTCATTCCAATAACATTCTTAGCATATGAAAGTGCTGTCAATAAGCCTATATCCGTTTTAATGTGTTTGAATCCACTTTTAACAATCTTAATTCTGTTATCCATAGCTTTATCTATAAAGGACTTCAAGAAGTCTTGTTGAGCTCTTATTCTCCCCAAATCCCCATCGATATATCCTTCATTTTTACTTCCCTTTCTATACCTTAAAAACTGTAGTGATTTTTTCCCATCAAGTAATTGTTCACCAGCTGGTATATCTATTATTAGTGGTGGATTTAAACTTGGATCTTTATATCTCATTTTAAATGGAACATCTACACTTACGCCACCTACTTCATCTACTATGCTTTCTACAGCCTTATAGTCTATAGTCGCATAATAATGGATCTTCATACCATTTAAAATGGAGGATATTGTATCTTGTAAAGCTAAAATTCCATCTATAGCATATATGCTATTTATTTTCTGCTGGTCAGCTCTTTTGTATTTCTCCCTGTAAACATATGTATCTCTAGGAATATGAATTAAATCTATTTTCTTTGTATCTTGACAAAAGCTAGCCAGTATAATAGTATCTGTCCTCACATCATCCATTCCCATTATCAAAAAATTAATTCTATTGCTATTTTCCATAGCAAGTTTTAAATTGTCATATACTATGGGTTCAACTTTTTCTTTTTTAATCTCTACATCTTTTTCTACATTAATATTTTTTATTTTCAATTCTTCATAAAAGCCAAATCCTAAATTATTCTCAAGCTTTATATCGTTTTCTCTCAAATAAGAATATGAACCTATTGCCATTGACAAAAAAAAGAAAGAAAAGCTTACAATAAACACCTTTAAAAATTTTCTCATTTCAACACACCTTCCAAAAAAATCTTTAAATTTATTGTAACCAATATCTTCTTTTATATTATTGAATTAAAAAAGATACAGCTAGCTGTATCTCTTTTTAATATTAATATGTGTAAAATCCTTGTTTTGTTTTTCTACCTAATTTGCCACCTCTTACCATCTTTCTAAGTAGTGGATGAGCTCTATATTTTGGATCCTTAAATTCATCGTATAAAACATCCATAATAGCCAAACATACATCTAGTCCTACTAAATCTCCAAGTGCTAAAGGTCCCATTGGATGGTTTGCACCTAGTTTCATTGCTTCATCAATATCACTAGCACTTGCTACTCCATCAGCAAGTATGCCTATTCCTTCATTTATCATAGGGATAAGTATCCTATTTACAACAAATCCTGGAGCTTCTTCTACTTCTACTGGAGTCTTTCCTACTTCTTTTGAAAGCTCTACTATTTTATCCTTAGTCTCTTCAGAAGTTGCAATTCCCTTGATCACTTCTACAAGCTTCATCATTGGTACTGGATTGAAAAAGTGCATTCCAATTACCTTGTCAGGTCTGTTAGTTGAACTTGCAATTTCAGTAATAGATAGAGATGATGTATTTGTAGATAGTATTGTTTGCTCTTTACATATATCATCTAGGTTTTTAAATATCTCTTTTTTAAGATCCATATCTTCTGATATAGCTTCAATAATTAAATCATTATCTTTTAAATCTTCAAAATCAGTAGTAATACTAATGCGACTTAGAGTGCCTTCCATATCTTCTTTAGATATTCTTTCCTTAGAAACAAGTTTGTTTAATACTTTTTCTATTCCCTTGATACTAGCTCTAGGATTTTCCTTATCAATTGATCTAACCCACATAGTAGTATCATATCCATTTTGTGCAAATATCTGAACTATACCACAAGCCATAGTTCCTCTACCTAATATACCTATCTTTTTCATATTATCACTCCTATTATTTTATTTTATATTCAGGCTTTCTCTTTTCCAAAAAAGCCGCCATGCCCTCTAATTGATCTTCCGTTGAAAAACACAATGCAAATAAATCCTCTTCAATAGTCATTCCAGTATCTATATCTGTCTGTAAGCCTCTATTAATAGCTTGCTTTGAATTTCTAACAGCAATTTGTGCCTTAGAAGCTATCTTTTCTGCCATTTGGATTGCAGTTTCCATCAAATCCTCAGCCGCCACTAGTTGATTTACAAGCCCAATTCTATATGCCTCATCTGCTTTTATAATATCGCAAGTAAATATAAGTTCCTTTGCTATTCCTTCACCCACAAGTCTAGAAAGTCTCTGAGTTCCACCAAATCCTGGTGTAATCCCAAGCCCTACTTCGGGTTGACCAAATTTCGCCTTTTCAGATGCAATTCTAATATCGCAGCACATAGCAAGTTCACATCCACCACCTAGTGCAAAACCATTGACAGCAGCTATCACTGGTTTATCCATAGTTTCTATCTTTCTAAACAAGCTCATTCCCTTACCTGCAAATACCTTCGCCTCCAAAGCATTTTTATCTTTCATCTCAGCTATATCTGCACCTGCAACAAATGCCTTTCCACTTCCTGTAAGTACAACTACATATACATCTTCATCTTTAGATATTTCATCCATTAAGTCATCTAATTCATCTAGCACTTTTGAATTTAAAGCATTCATAGCCTCAGGCCTATGGATATTTATAATACCAATATTCCCTCTCTTTTCAAACAACAAAGTCTCTAACAAAAAAATACCTCCTTGCTATTTATTTTTATCCTTGTTAATATCATATCAATCTTTTCTATATAAATCAATCTAATTAATATATATATTAAAAACTGAATAGGAAATCCTATTCAGCTTTTATATAAATTAATACACTTAACTTACATTTAAAAGAATGATTGCAATATCATCTTCTTGTTCTCCCCAACTAAAGTGTATTATATGGTCTTCAATTTCTGATATTGAAATATCTCTATTTCTATTTATAAGTGCTACAAGTCCCCCGATACCAAATTCTTTTCCATCCTTGTTTCTGACTTCTGTTATTCCATCTGTATAAAGAAGCACCCTATCACCTTTATTGAGAGATATCATCTTTTCGTCATAATCCACTTCCTCAAATAGTGATAATATAGGATAGCCCTTAAGCTCTAATAAATCAATATTGCCTTTAGTATTATAAACTACGGGTGAACAATTGTGACCTGCATTTGAATATATAAATTCATAGGTCAACTTGTTAAATACTCCATAAAATATAGTAAAGTATTTATCTACTTCTAAATTCAACTTGTAGAATTCGCCTTGAAGTTTCTTAAGAGCTAGGGAAGGACTTAATATTTTATCTTTTATTGATCTCATGCTTTGCCTAATAAACATGGTCATCATAGAAGCTGAAACTCCATGCCCTGATACATCGGCTATATATATGCCCAGATGTTCATTGTCTATTACAAATACGTCAAATATATCCCCACTGAGCATTTCAGAAGGACTATATATATAGTCAACATCCAAATTGTGTGTCCTATCAATATCTGGCAATATTCTTTCTTGAATTTTTCTAGCTACACCAAGATCTCTTCTCATCCTTTTGTTTTTATCAATTAATTCTAGCTCCAGCTTTCTCTCACGAGTCACATCCCTGAAAACTTCTACTGCAGCAAATATCTTTCCGTCTTTATCTATTACCGGAGAGGATTTAACTGAGAAGTATTTACCATCTATAATTTCTTCTTTTTGAACTATTTCACCAGTACTCATGGTTCTCTCTGTAATACAAAAGTTGCATTCTTTATCTCTTCCATATGCCCTATAACATTTCCCACCAACTATATCTTTTCCCAGTGCCTTTTTGATTGACTTATTGCCGTAAATAATAGTGCCATTTCCGTCAACCACTCTAACCCAATCAGCCATGCTCTCCAATACATGGTAATTTAGCATACCATCTTTTTCTATTTCTCTTTCTATATATCCCAAATTTTCTTTATTTAGCATGCAATCACCCACTTTGTATTATTTAAAAATAAGACCTTTATAATACAATAATTATATATTCTATATTCTAACTTATATTTAGATATATTTCCACTTGATTTTGTACTTTTTTAAAATAAATCCCAATAATTTATTTATATTCTACACATACTTCTTTTTCTTCAGAGTATCTAGCCATTGCATACAAGGTATCTGACAATCTATTTACATATTTAATCAATAATGGATCTACATCTGCATGCCCTGAAAGAGTAATTATTCTTCTCTCTGCTCTTCTACATATAGTTCTAGTAGCGTGAAGATGACCTGATTTTTTCCCAAAACCATTTAATATAAAGCATGACGGATCTTCAATTCTTCCCATATAAATATCAATTATCTTTTCCAAACCATCTATATCTTCTTGAACTATATTATGTTTTATCTTTTCCACATCTTCCGTAGCCAACATAGCTGCAACCGTAAACAGTTTATTCTGTATACCATGGATAAAATCATACATTTCCTTATCCTCTACATAGTTCTTTGTAAGGCCTAGAAATGCTCCTAATTCATCAATGGTGCCATATGCTTCCACCCTTATATCATCCTTAAACACTCTCTTATTATCAAATAAGCTTGTCTTGCCTTTATCTCCTGTTTTAGTATAAATAGTCATCTTATCCATCCTTTCTTTAGTATATAAATTTATATGCTATTTTCTTGGTGGTCTAGGCCCATAATACTGGTAATAGTCCACCTTTATTCTGCCATTATAAAGCTTTCTCTTTCTATCTGCTATCTTGCCATAATGCTTTTCAAACTCCTCATCCGAAGTAATTGCATATAGTGACCAAGTATCTAATTCCTTAAATATCCCACCCAAATCTTCATATAGTTTTCTTAACTCTGTTAATTCTCCCATACGCTCACCATAGGGTGGATTGGTAACTACTACACCATATTCATTATTTAATTCGGCTTGTCTAAAATCTTTGATGAAAAAAGCAATATCATCTTCAAGCCCAAAATTTGCTGCATTATCTCTGGCTCTTAAGATTGCACCCTTGTCTATATCACATCCAAGTATATGCAATTTAGTTTCAGTATCCATAGCTTTATATGCTTCTTGCTTGGCCTCTTTCCAGTATTCACTCTTTACCCTTGGCCATCCTTGGGCTGCAAATTCTCTATCAAGTCCTGGAGCCATATTCTTGCCAATCATAGCCGCCTCTATAGGTATTGTTCCAGAACCACAAAATGGATCGAAAAGCACTCTCTCCTTGTTCCAATAGCTCAGAAGAACCATAGCTGCAGCAAGAGTCTCTTTTATAGGAGCATCACCTTGTCTACTTCTATACCCTCTCTTATGCAGTCCTGCTCCTGAAGTATCTATGGTAAGGGTTGCTAGGTCTTTTAATAAAGCTACTTGAATAGTATATTTAGCTCCTGTTTTTGTAAACCAATCTGTATCATATTTAGTCTTTAGTTTTTCAATCACTGCCTTTTCAACTATTCTCTGACAATCTGAAATACTAAATAATTTTGAATTTATACTCTTGCCCTCGACTACAAAATTTGCATCTTCAGTTATCCACTCATCCCAAGGTAGTGCCTTAGTCTTTTCAAATAATTCATCAAATGAAAGTGCTTTAAATTCTCCCATTTTTAATAGTACCCGATCTGCTGTTCTAAGCCAATAATTAGCACGCGGTATATCACGTTCTTCCGCTTCAAAAGTCACCTTGGAATTTTCTACCTTTATATTTTCATATCCCAAATCTATCAATTCTCTCTTAACTACAGCTTCAAGTCCAAAAGTAGCCGTTGCAATAAGTTCAATTTTGCTCATATTATCTCTCCTAATAATCATCTTTAATACTATTATACTCTAAAATATAAATATTACCTAATAATATTGCTTATTTTTTTCTTATAGGGGTATAAACTTTGTATAATGCAAAATAATAATAAAATGGAGGTTTTTATATGAAAAGTATAGGTAGTTTATATCAAAGTGGAGACTGGAAGGGTGAAAAACACGTACCAGTTATTCATGCACCAGAATGTACAAAAAAAGGTGAAAATGTAGAAGTAAAGCTAGTAATAGGTGAAGAAATATCTCATCCAAATACATTTGAACATCATATAGCTTGGGTACAATTATATTTCCAAGCAGAAGGCAGCAAATTCGCAGTAGAAATAGGAAAGGCTAATTTCTCTGCACACGGTGAAGCTGAAATGTTTACAGAGCCAAATGTAGTATTTAACTTTAAGCCAAGTAAATCAGGTACATTATTTGCAACTTCTTATTGCAACATTCACGGTTTATGGGAAAATAGTGCAGAATTAAGAGTGGAATAAT
>CAYRYO010000010.1:0-18922 GCA_964428475.1 uncultured Tissierellaceae bacterium | reverse complement strand
TATTGCAACATTCACGGTTTATGGGAAAATAGTGCAGAATTAAGAGTGGAATAATGCCTAATGTGAATTGTAAACTTTAAATTATTTAGTGTGATTAGCTTATCTTGCTAGATACTATATCTTGTCATTCCGAATGTAAGGAGAAATCTTTCTTTAAGATTCCTCACTAGGTTCGGAATGATATTTTTTCTTGTCATCCTGAGCTTTTCGAAGGATCTTATATGTTTTAATTGTTTTTCTTTTACACCCCTTGACAATAAACACATATTATATTAATATTGATTTACATATATAAAAACTATGAAGGATAATAGTAGTTTTTCTAGGAAAATTCACAGAGAGTAGACTTTAGCTGAGAGGTCTATATCCTAAAAAGATGAAATACATGTCTTGAGTTCTTTTGCGGAGTTCACACGTTAAGTGAATTGAGGCTTTATGCGAATTAAGGTGGTACCACGGGTTTTATCTCGTCCTTTAGATGAGATAAGGCCCTTTTTTTTTACAAATTTTAAGGAGGAATTAATGTGAGTAATGTATTTGATGTGCTTAAGGAAAGAGGATATATCGACCAAGCTACTTATGAAGATGATTTAAGGGAGCTTCTTGCAAGTGAATCAGTACCTTTTTATATAGGATTTGATGCTACAGCAGACAGTCTGACTCTAGGTCATTTTCTTCAAATAATGGTAATGATACACATGCAACGTCACGGACATAGACCCATAGCACTACTAGGTGGTGGAACTACTATGATAGGAGATCCATCTGCAAAATCTGATATGAGAAAAATAATGACTAAAGAAATGATTGACTACAATGCAAGCAAATTCAATGAACAACTATCAAAATTTATTGACTTTAGTGACGGAAAAGCTATAGTAGTCAACAATGGAGATTGGCTACTAGATCTTAATTTTGTGAATTTCATGCGAGAAATAGGAATTCATTTCCCAGTTAATAGAATGTTAAACTTCGACTGCTACAAAAACAGACTAGAACAAGGACTTACCTTTTTTGAATTTGGATATATGTTGATGCAAAGTTACGATTTTTTACATTTATATAGAAATTACGATTGCAAGCTTCAGTTAGGTGGAAGTGATCAATGGTCAAATATGCTTGGAGGATATGAATTAGTTAGAAAACTCGAAAAAGACAAAGTTTATTCTATGACATTTAAACTTCTTGCAACAGCTTCTGGTATAAAGATGGGTAAAACTGAAGCAGGTACAATTTGGCTAGATCCTGAAAAGACCCCACCATATGAATTATATCAATATATGAGAAATACAGATGACAGAGATGTAGAAAAATTCCTAAGCCTACTTACATTCCTTCCATTAGAAGAAGTGAAGAGACTAGGCTCACTTGAAGGGGCAGAAATAAATCAGGCAAAAGAAATATTAGCATTTGAAGTAACCAAGATGATTCACGGTGAAGCAGAAGCTAAAAAGTCAGAACAAGCTGCTAAATCACTATTTAGTGGGTCTCAAGATGAGGGCGCCATTCCATTTACAGAAATGGATGAAAACGTATTCAAAGAAGGCATTGGAATACTAGACCTACTTAAAGAACTAGGACTTACTAAATCAAATGGAGAAGGAAGACGCCTAGTAGAGCAAGGTGGAATCTCTATAGACGATGTAAAAGTAGAAAGTATTGGCAAGCAAGTAAATATAGATGACTTTAACGATGGAAAGATATTGATTAAAAAAGGTAAAAAAGTCTATCATCAAGTGAGGATATAATATAAAACAAGCTAGAGATAATTAATTATCCCTAGCTTGTTTTGTAAATTTCTTTCTTGTTTAAAAATCTTCTGCGTAATATGAGCTTCTAACAAGTGGTGCTGAAGCCACTCTTTTAAATCCCATATCCAATGCAATCTCTTTGTACTCATTAAATTGTTCTGGCCTTATATATTCAGCAACATCTATATGTGATGTAGTTGGCTGTAGATATTGACCAAGTGTTAGCATATCACAATCAACTTCTCTCAGTCTTTTAAATACTTCTATCACTTGTTCTTTGCTTTCACCAAGTCCCAGCATAAGCCCTGATTTAGTTCTCATATGTGGTTTTTGTTTTTTAACATAATCAAGCACTCCGATTGATCTATCAAATATCGCCATAGGGCGAACAGTATCATATAGTTCTGGTACAGTTTCTACATTGTGATTTAATACATTTGGCTCAGAATTTATAATAATATCAATTAGTTCCTTATCTCCTTGCATGTCTGGAATTAAAAGTTCTATACTCACATTTGGAGTAGTACTTCTTATCGCCTTAACTACATTTGCAAATTGATTTGCTCCCTGATCTATTAAATCATCCCTAGTGACTGATGTAATAACTGTATGCTTTAAACCTAATTTCGCTACAGCCTCTGCAACATGTTCTGGTTCATCTAACATTACTTCATCTGGTTTTTCTCTAGTTACATTGCAAAAAGTACAATTTCTAGTACAGTTTCTACCAAGTATCATAAATGTAGCTGTCCCTCTTTCAAAACACTCCATCATATTTGGACAATTTGCTTCATTGCAAACAGTATTCAATGAAAGATTCTCTAACAAGGCATTCACTTTGTTTGATTTTCCTCCACCTTGTACTTTTACCTTAATCCATTCTGGTTTTCTTAAACGCATGCCTACTACATCCCCTTTGTATTTTATATATCAAGCAGTCCTTCAATGAATTGGCTTGCAGATAATCCTTGAATATAGTTCTCAATCTTGATACCTTTTAAAGCATCTTCCAGTTCTTGTTTATTATGTCTTACTCCAATTAAGATTGATTCCAATTCCTTAATATCCATTTCACCAAAATAATCTCCAAAAATAGAGACTTCATCTATTATTCCATCCTCTACATTTAAACTGTATTCTACTACACCACTAGGATACTTCACTACATTTTCATATCTATATTTAGCAAATTTACCATAATTCCATTGCCAGGTCTTAAATCTTTGATTAGCTATTTTATTTATCTCATCTAAATCATTTTCATTGAATTCATAAATAGTTTTTATATGGTATGTATCTATTATATAATTCTTTAAATACTCTCTAAAATCCTCTAGTGACATTGCTTTATCTAAATGAGGTAAGATATTAGTAACTCTACCAGCTACTGATTTAACTGATTTATCTTTAAATTTTATCGCCTTACTCCTAAGCGCCATGGATAGTTTGCTCATATCACAATCAAATAAAAGTGTTCCATGATGAAGCAATTTATCCTTGTGAAAGTACTGTGCATTCCCTGAAAACTTTTTACCATCTATAACTATATCATTTCTACCAGTAAATACTGCATTGACACCCAATGACTGAAGTGCATTTATCACTGGCAATGCAAATTTTTCAAATCCATTTTTAACTTCTACTCTTGTGCCCTCTCTTTTAGATATAAAGGTAAAATTCATATTTCCAAGATCATTATATACTGCTCCGCCACCAGATAAACGCCTTACCACTTCAATCCCATTTGCCTGAACATAATCATTGTTCACCTCAGAAATAGTATTCTGATTCCTTCCTATGAGTATTGAAGGTTTATTTATCCATAACATAAAAACTTCATCATCAAAATTGTTCATCAAATATTCTTCTGCAGCATGGTTAAAAAAACAACTATCATTATTATTTACAACATAAATCATATGCTACCCCCAATTATCTAAGTTTTTATGATTTTATTATAGCATTATACTTATCTAAATACTATCTTTCCATCTTCTATTGAATCTACTATGGCTAGAGATTCTAATTTTATGCCTTTTTTACGCATTTCATCTCCACCATTTTGGAATCCCTTCTCTATCACTATACCTACTCCTGAAACATTGCATTTAGCACTTTCTAGTATCTCTATTAATCCTGCTGCAGCTTTACCTTTTGCCAAGAAATCATCTACTATAAGTATATTTTCACCTTCATTTAAATACTTTTTAGATACCCTAATAGTATAGGTCTTGTCCTTTGTATAAGAATATACTTCACTTTCATATGTAGCTTTATCTAAATTCTTGGATTCAGTTTTCTTGGCAAATACAACGGGAACATTGAAATACTGAGCAGCTATCACAGCTATAGCTATTCCTGAAGCTTCAATGGTAAGGATTTTATCTACCTTTTCACCCTCGAATCTATCCTTAAACTCCCTCCCTATTGAATTTAGAAGGTCTATATCAATCTGGTGATTTAAAAAACTATCTACTTTTATTACATTGCCCTCTCTTACATCTCCATCACTTATCATTTTATCTTTTAAAAGTTCCATAAAACATCTCCAATATTGTTTTTCTAATAGAATATAACATATATTATAAATTTGCAAGTATCAATACAAATCTACTTTGCTTTTATAAATTCAATCGTCCAGTGTAAACCTGTCCCTATATTGTAAGCTCTCGCAAAGTTTCCTTGATTTATAGCAACTGCAATTCTAAGAAGTGAATTTACATATATTATCTGTTCGCTTACATGAACATCTGCAAAGGATTTGCCAAATGTAATTCTATTATTGTAGGCTATTGTAGATCCATTCTTTATAATTACTTCTATTTTTTCATTGTATTCAAAACCCATAGATAGAAATTCTTCCCTGGTTATATTGGTCCATAGACTGCCAAATCTAACATCTAGTATATCTATATTCCCCATAATACTATTTTCAGTTTTAATTACTTGTCCAACTTCCACTTCCACTATTTCTTCTACAGGATTTTCATGCCCTACTTCTTCAAAGTTTATACTGCCTGACGCAAGCTTTGCACCAGTATAAGCATATATATCTCTTCCATGAAATGTATGGGAATACTGTGATTGAGCTCTTCTATGAGTACTTTCTTCAATTTCCCTAACAGACTCTATCCCTATGAATTTTTTAAGATGAGTAAGTGTTCCATTGTCAGGTGTCACTATATAATGACCTCCTCTAGTAAGGGCAACCACACTCTTTCTCTCAGAGCCAACCCCTGGATCTACTACCGATACAAACACTGTTCCTTTGGGCCAATATTCAACTGATTGAAACAATCTATATGAAGCCTCCCATAGATGATAGGGAGTTATATCATGAGTTAAATTATATATCTTTAAACCTTCATCAACTTCATGTGCAACCCCTGTCATAGCTGCCACTGCTCCGTCACCTAAACCAAAATCACTTTGAAGCACTAATATCTTTTTCATCTTTTTCCCTCCTTAGTGTAGACCAGATTCCTATCTCTTCAAATCCTAGATTCTTATAAATCCGTCCTTGTTTTTTATCTTTATAAAACATACCTATTTCTTTATCCCTTCCCTTTAAATCTCTTATCAGGGCAGAAATTATTTGATTTGCATATCCTTTGTTTCTCATATCTTGTCTAGTAAATACTCCGCCTATCATCGCACTCATGGTATTTTCTGCACTAGTATTTCCATGTGCAACTATAGCAATATCATCTATTATCATTAAATGTTTGCCTTCACCACTATTTATTCTATTTAAAATTTGTCTGTATCTTTCATCCACATCACTTGAATAAAGGGCTTTAAATTCATCTATCTCTCCATAAGAAATGGCAATCTTCATAGCATCTTCTTCACTTGCTACTCTGATGTCTTGCTTTGCCTCTTTTAATCGAGATATATCTTGATGTTTACAAAAGCTCATATCATTTCTATTGTAGCCTTTACTTAAGATTGGAGCAATCTTATCTATTACCCTGCCATTTCCACTTACTATTTCAATATTGTATTGATCAATTAATGGAACAATCAAATCAAATTTCATATCTAGCAAATGGCTATATACTATTAAATTATCATGATACCTAAGAGCTACACCAGTAAGTACTCCGCCTTTTTCCTCATACCATACATCTTGATATGGAGATGAAAACCCAAAGTTTTCAATATCTCCTATTATAAATATATTAAAAACAGCTTCAGTGGAACAATAGTCTAATATCTTTTCTCTATCTTTTTCACTTGCCTTAATTAACATATAGACCTACTTTGTGATTTCTACGATCCAGTCCGGACCAAAATCAATAGAGTATTTGTCTTTAAAACTTCCTTGGTTTACACAAAATGATATCTTCATCAATTCATTATTATAAATCATCGGTTCACCTTTCTTAGCACATCCAAATGAACTGTCAAATAATATCTTATCTTCAAATCTAATCTCGCCCTGATAACTTATCTTCACATTTACCATTTCACCGTAATTAAATCCTGCATCTTTAAATGCACTTAATTTAATATTTGTCCACTGGTTTCCAAAATTCGGATCCTCTATCTCAAGCATTCCCTTTACATATCCCTCACTAATAATTGGCTGATGCATTTCATGTTCTACTATTTCATCTACATCATAAGCTGGTCCAACTTCTTCAAAACTTATCAGGCCACTTGCAAGTTTTGCAGCACAGTATCCAAATAAATCTCTTCCGTGAAATATGCTAACTCCTTCAGTATCCTTTCCCTTAAGTCTATTTACACTTTCATCTATCTCTCTTATTTCATCTATACCTACCAGCTTTTTTAAATGCGTAAGTGATCCATTATCTGGCGTCACCACATAATATCCATCACTTGTCTTAGCTACAGATGCCTTTCTGGCTGTTCCCACTCCTGGGTCTACTACTGATACAAATACAGTGCCCTCTGGCCAAAACTTCATTGATTGATAAAGTCTATATGAAGCACTCCAAGTATCAAATTTAGGTATTTCATGTGTTCCATCTACTATTTCTAAACTTCTATCTACAGTCTTTACCACACCATACATAGCACATACTGCACCTTCTTTGTAAGTAAAGTCTGTTTGAAAAACTAAAATTGCTTTCATTCTTTCTCCTCCTAAATAAATGGGTTGTAAAATCTTCCTTTGTTTATAAAAATAGAAATACTAATGGTTACTATAAATATTAATCCAGATATAAATATAGCAATGTAATCTAGCTTATCCATCTTCTTGGCATTATACCAAGTTCTAGTCTTAGACTTAGAAAAACCTCTAAGATCCATAGCATTGCTTATTGATTCTATTCTATCTAATGTTGAAAATATAAGTGGTACTACTATTACAAGTGATTTTTTAAATCTATCTGTCAATTTCGCCTTATGTGATAAATCAAGTCCTCTAGCTTGTTGAGCTAAACTAATATCCCCATAATCCCTTTGAACATCTGGAAAATACCTTAGGGTCAAGGCTACTGCATATGAAGCCTTGTAGTTAACACCTACTCTATTGAGTGCAGATGCAAATTCACTGGGATTGGTAGTAAGTAAAAATATAATTCCCAGTGGTATTACAGAAGCATATTTAAAAAACTTTGTAGTTTGATAAAAAATCTGTTCGAGTGTCAAACTATATCTTCCAAAAAGATGAGCTATCTCATGCCTTGTACCATAAATGTTTACACCTTCTTCTGGAGAAAATAGATAAGTAATTATAGTATTGGTAATTAAAAATATTAAAACATATATCACCATAAGTTTTATTTGAGAGAACTTTATCTTTGAAACCCTCAGTAAAAAAAATGAAAATACCATAATAGCTAAAATAACTCTAATATCAAATGAAAACATAACTGCAAATGTCAAAAATAAAAAGCCTATAAGTTTTGTAAGACCAGAGAGTCTGTGAATTGGAGTATCAACTAAATTATATGAAAATAATCTATTTTTCATCTTTAATCTTCACCGACCTTTCATAGTCAATAAAATTTTGCACAAAACCTGCCATATCTTCTATGCCTGAAAGCTTTGCAAGAGTGTATAGAGAAGTTTCCTTCAAATTCGCCTCTTCTATGACCTTTCCATCACTAAGTACTATAGAGGGTTTAGTATCTACGACTATATGTTTGTCTGCAAGTACAATAGATCTCTCAGTGTATTCAAGCATCAAATGCATATCATGAGTAATAAATATAATAGTTATACCAAGATCATTTATCACCTTTAAAAACTCCATTATCTCAGAGTAATGTTTGTAATCTTGTCCAGCAGTTGGCTCATCCAATATAATTATCTGTGGATTTAAAACCAATATAGCAGCAATGGTTACACGCTTTTTCTGGCCATAACTCAAAGCAGATATTGGCCAATCTAAAAACGGTAATAATCCGCAAATCTTAAGAACATCTTCAACTCTATCCTTTATTTCATCTTCAGATACTCCTCTAAGCCTAAGTCCTAGAGCCACCTCATCGTATATCAGGGGTTTGGAAATCATCTGATTTGGATTTTGCATTACAAGTCCTATTATCTCAGCTCTTTCCTTTATTGTCTTGTCTTTTATATCTTCACCTTTATAGTATATATTTCCCTTTGTAGGCTTTTCAAATCCACATATAATCTTTGAAATAGTAGATTTTCCAGCACCATTCTTTCCAACTATAGCTAGCATTTCACCTTTTTTTATATCAAAATTTATATCTTCTAATACTGTTTTCCCTTTTAAATATGAAAATGAAATATTGTCTAGTCTAAGTATAGATTCATTTTCATTGTGTGATAAATCCTTTACAATGGAGTTATTCCATTTTTTTATCTTTTCATATTTATCTTCAATATTGAGACTATGTATATTGCCAGGTCTCATCTCTTCACTTACCTCTATACCAGCATATTTAATGGCTGTTATATAGAGGGGTTCTCTTATTCCATTTTCTGTGAGTATAGCAGAAGATAATAATTTATCTGGAGTTAAATCTGCTAAAATACGGCCATCATTTATTACTATGACCCTATCTATATGACGATGAAGTACATCTTCTAATCTATGCTCTATTACAATAATAGTCTTGTTTGAATTTACATGTATTTCATCTATGATTTCTATAGCCTTTTTACCTGTATATGGATCTAAGTTTGCTAGTGGCTCATCAAACAAAAGCACTTCTACATCATCTATCATTACTCCACCAAGGGCAGTTCTTTGCTTTTGACCACCTGAAAGTTCAAATGGAGAAGAATTTAAGAAAGCTTCCATATCTACCATCTTTGATACTTCTTCAACTCTTTTATGCATTATATCTGTAGCTACATTGTCATTTTCCAGTGCAAAGGCTATATCCTCTGCAACAGTTAGTCCCACAAACTGTCCATCTGAATCCTGTAAGACTGTGCCTATTATTTTAGATAATTTAAATATATCTTGATTTTTAGTTTCCATACCCTTTACATTTAAGCTTCCACCTATTTCTCCCCTATATGAAAATGGAATTAATCCATTTAAGCAGTGGCCAAGAGTACTCTTGCCACTGCCACTAGGACCTACTATTAATATTTTTTCGCCAGGAAAAACCTTTAAATTTATATCATAGAGTGTTGGCTCCGCTTGACTATAATATTTAAAAGTAAAATCTTTAAATTCAATAATTGCTTGCTTATTCATATATGTCTCCACCTTATATAAAATCTAGTTTTTTCTAATACTTCCCTCTTTAGATCTAGTAGCTGAATAAGCAATTAATAAAAACGTACCTATTACTCCTGCACTAATAGAATTCATAACTGCAGCAATCGCTCCCTGTGTAAATACAAGATTTACAGGTTCAGCATAAATAACTATATCAAGTACAGGTGCTACTATTAACCATGCAATTACATTTCCTATTACTTGAATTACATTGAATAGCAAAATATCTTTTCCCTTAAACTCTCCTTCTTCTACTTGAGTTCTTTTATATGCAAACCCAAATATAAAACTAGCAAGACCACTTGCAATTACCCAACTCCACCATGGAGATCCATATTGAACAGCATCACTTAAGCCATGTCCAATAAAAGCTATAAGTCCACCTGCTATTGGACCAAATAAAGTCGCAAAAAACGCACTAAGTCCA
Organism: uncultured Tissierellaceae bacterium; assembly: GCA_964428475.1. GTDB lineage: Bacteria > Bacillota > Clostridia > Tissierellales > Tissierellaceae > JARICQ01. The sequence continues at coordinate 9,066 of CAYRYO010000010.1, read as the reverse complement.
TAAGCCACTTGGAAACTCGTCTCTGGTACTGGAGAAGGAACCTTAACATACATAAATAAAAGCATAAATATTGCAGCACCCAGCCCTGTTGCCACGATGGTTTTGGTTGTTACCTTAAAATAATCTTTCATTGATATAACCCTCCTTGTTTTTACTACTTTAGATATTTTTATAATGTCAAGACATTATGAACAATTAATTATTATATATTTAAAAAGATATTAAAGTATTCGGGAATAAAATAATATTTACATCTAGCAATTCCTTTATTAGACTCATCTATCAATATCTGTTCAATATATATAAGTGGTTGTTTCTCTTCTACATTTAAAAATTCTGTTACATTGTCTTCCGCTAGTGTATGCCTTATATAAAGCTTAGCAGCAGTCGCCATGTTGAAAATATCTCTATTTATCAAATCAGATATGCATTTTTCGCTATTGAGGTCAATTGGAAGCTTATCAATATACTTTACTGGAATTTGAATAAAACTATGACCAACTGCCTTTTCATGATTAAAATAAACATTATTTGCAGCTAATAGTATTTCACTAGATCTAAGCTCCAGCTTTTTGATAGCCACCTCTGTAGGTGGAGCAAAATTATACTTAATACTTATATGGTCTATTTCTTCCTTTACACAATTTAAAATCAAATTATATATAGGACTTGATTTGTTTTCTTCTTCATTTTTATATGTTACTATGCTGCCCTTTCCTTGCCTCTTATATATCAATCCATCTTCTTTAAGAATAGTCAGAGCTTGTCTTATAGTATTTCTACTAACATTATATTTCTCACTCAATACATTTTCACTGGGTAACATCTCGGAATTTCCATAAAATCCATTTATAATATCTGAGTAAAGCATATTGTAAATAGGCACATATGTTGGAATCTTTTCTATTAATTCATCATTTACATCTTTTTCAATCATTGCTTCCCCTCACTTGTACTACATGTATTAACTTGTTCAACAAGTTGATACTGTAATTATAATATTCATCAACCTTTTAGTCAAGAAATTAAATTAAATTTTCTAATAATTATTATTTGAACACTCATATATATCTATAAGTATTATATTTGTATGATATTTCCACCTAGCATTTCAGCAGTTTTGGGATCACAAGTTGTAAATATAATCTGATATTCCTTGGCAAGGTCATTGATTAATTTTATAGATTTAGCCTTTCTATTTGGATCTAGATCCACCAGACAATCGTCCAATACAACATATCCTGATTCACCCTGAAAAATATGTTTCAACAGTGAAAATCTCAAAGCCAAAGCAACCGAATCATAAGTCCCAGTAGACAACAATTCAATAGGAATCTCTCCGTTTTTATTTTCGAGCCTTATATCAAATTCTTCATCTATATCACCCTTTTTATAGCTACCATCTGTTATTATGTCAAGTAATCTAGTAAATTCATCCACTAATGACCCCATAGGATTGTTAGAAAGCTTTTCTTTTGTATTAAAAAATACCCTTTGGATCTCTAAAAGTTTTTCGCCTCTTTGAATATTCCTTTCAAATCTAAGTTCAGCATATACATATTCCTTCTTTAACTCTTCATAAGTATCATCTAAAAGATTGCCCTTAGCTTGATACTGGTCTGCATTTAATACTTCCAATTCATCATTTAGAGTACTAGTCTCATCCCTTAAATACCTCAACCTTTCTTTAAATTCTTCTACAGTAGAAAAATTCTCTGGCAAGGGCTTTAGATTTTCTAATCTCTTTGTCTTGTCCTTTAATTTAGATTTCTCCTCCACAACTAGTTCAAATAAATTGTCATGATCCCTGTATTTATCTTGCCACAACTTTATTTGATTTTCCTTTGTCTTCTTATCAGATGAAAGTTCTACATCTTCCTCATTTAAATTTTCTATTTCATCTTCAATTATATCTAATTCTCTAGATACAGTTATATTTTCTAATTTTTTCAATTCACATTCTAGCTCTTTTACCGTATTATCAGCTAATACCAAATCCAATTCCCTATCTAAAGATTTCTTTTCATTGTCCTTGCTTTTAATAGTTTCAAAATTTACCAAACCGTCTTCCAGAGTATCTATAGCTAACTCCCCTAGCATTTCACTGTATTCTCTTTCAGCCAATTTATAATTATTATTTAATTGTTCAAAATCTACATCTCCAGTTTTTATTTCAAATTCAAACTCATCATTATAGTTGATAGATATAAGTCCATTGGCTTCAAAGCTAGTGTCGCGGCGTAATACTTGACTTTCTCCAAGATCCCTTGACAAGTAAACGGGCTTGTCCCCTGACTTTTTCAGTATTCCTATCATCTTACTTGCCTTCATAGTAGTTTCTAAAGTCAATAATTTTTCTTGTAATTCTCTTAATTTATCTATATCACTCTTTGTTATCACAGGTATTTTAGAAATTTCTTTCTCTATCTTTTCTACACGTGTTTGTATCTCCTCTATCTTATCCAATTGTTTTTCTATGGTTTGTTTTTTCTTGACTTTTTCTATATTCTTTTTTTCTTCATTTAACTTTTCCCTTTTAGATCTTAATTGTTCCCTTTTTTCATCTATTTGCTTTATGAGCTCCAAAGTCATTGGCCATTCTCTATTCGCACTTGCCAAATCCTTTAATTCCCTGTCTATACCACTTATCTCTACATCTAAAACTGCCCTGATATTTACATCCTCTTCAATCTCTTCTAGATTTAACTTTTCTTTATTTAATATATCCCTTTTATCTTTTAATCTTTTGATATTACTACAAATATCTTCAAATTCCTTTTCAGACTTGTTCGCTTTTTCCATTGAAAGTCTTGTTCTCTCTTTATTATAATAGCTTTCTAGTATCTTACCCAAACCCGTTTTATATGGATTATTGATAGCTCTATTTTTCTCTGGATAACTTTTCTCTCTATCCCATCTCTTATATAAATTATCTATTTCAATTTCTATATTATTTTCTATCTTATCTATAGATATACCATCTAATTCCATCATGGTCTGTCTTAATAAATCATTGATTTCACTAGTTATTTCGCTATTCTTAATTATAGCTTCTATAGCCATTTTTAAATCTCTTTGCTTGGCAAATACAATGTTACTATAAGTACCTTCCCCATAATTTAATAGCTTGCCTATCTCTTCTTTTATATCATCTTTATTTTTAATAACACTTCCATTTGAATCTACAAGATATATATTTTCATTGCTACCCCATTCCTTGTAAATCTCAAACTCACCATCTTCTAATCCCATAACAAGTCTACCATCTATAAAATCACCACTAGGTTTTGGCATGAATTTAAATGAAAAATCCTTATCTGCATTATTGTTATTCTTTAATTTTGTATCCTTAAACAAAGTTGAATGAATGCCTTCAATAATAGTACTTTTGCCTGATTCATTGGCCCCTAATATAACATTAAGTCCCTTTTCAAACTCCATATTTACATCTCTTAATCCTGCAAATCTCTTGCACTGATAAGTTTTAATATGCAAGCTAACCCCTCCTAAGTAAATCATATGCTATTTGAAGTGCTTCCTCATCATGAGTAAGTCCCTTTAAAAATTCATAGGGAAAAGAACCCCTTACAAATTCTTCCTCTATTGTATCTTTATTTATTTTGGATCTCAATTGAGAATCATCAACTATAAAATGAAACAATTCAGATTCTAAACTTCTGTAAAAACTATTTAAATTTTGATACAATTCCCTTGATACACTACCCTTAAGATATATCCGAATAATCTTTTTATCTGGACTGCCTTCCAGTGCCCAAGACCTTATATCTTCCAAATCCTCTTCTCCACTTATTTCAAATTCTCTATCAAAAAACCTATACTGGCCTGTGATGATCCTCTTTGCAATGCTTCCCTTATCATTTAAAGCAATATACCAAGCAGACCCTTCATCTCTAAAATTCAATCCATCTGGCTCTGGTGTCCCTGGGTTAAATATTCTATGATTTAAAACTTCATCTTGTAAAGGATATCTAACATGAGTATGACCCAATAGCCACACATCTGTAGGTATGGAATCTAGTTCATCCATCTCCATAAAATAATAGTTCCCCTCTATATCAGCTGAAAGACCTTCTATTGCTCCATGTGCAATCCCTATATGGTATTTCTCAGTTTTAGATAATCCCGAAGCCTTAATCCATTCTAAGTTATTTTCCTTGGAATGTTTGCTATGGCAATGAGCTGGATATATAGCTACATCTAAGTCATAGTCCTTCAGTAAATATGGTCTTTCTTCATTTAAGATTAATACTTTTTCATTCATGTATTTGCTAAAATCATTCCACAAATCTACTACTCCATCGTCATAATCGTGATTTCCAGGCAAGACAAGTAGACAGGCACCACTAAATTTATTTAGTATGTTGACAGTTCTCTCTATATCTTTTTTGGTGATATTGATGGTATTAAATAAATCCCCAGCTACAACAAATAAATCAGCATCCATATCATTTGACAGTTCAATCATATTTTCTAAAGTTGAAAATCTAGCTTCAACCAACGATTCCTTTGTTAGATCCCCATAACTATTAAACTTCATACCCAAGTGAATATCACCAGTATGAAAAATCTTTATCTCCATTGAAATCCCTCCAATTAATATACAATTATACCATATCTTAATTATACATTCGATATTATTCTCTAAGATTCAAGGCAAAGCTATATCTTCTTTGAGCCCCTCAAACAATATATCTTTTTTTGGATTCTTCTTAGCTAAATGCTCCTTTTAATCTGCAAAGCAAACAAATCATCTAGCTTGTCCATTAGATACATATGTGCGTCTTCTACACCTTGATTGTATAGTTCGGATCCTAATTCATCAATAAAAAAGTCTAGTATTAACTGAGAAGCTAATTCTCCTAGGTCTTCATCTCTTTCTTTGCCAAAGTAATCTACTATCCTTCTTCTCATCAATTCTTTTCTTTCATCACTTAAACTAATCCTTTTTTCCAACCTTTTCACTCTCCAATCATATATTTTAAATAGAATGATTATCTTGTAATGCTCCTCCAAGAGCCTCTAATAATATTTTAAAGCTTTTCTTTGAATATGACCATATTAGTTTTTATTACTTTAGATATTTCTAGAGGTGTTGTTGGCTAAAGCAATCTTGTATTTTCAAATATTCTTGAATATTAGTGAAGTTTCAAATATAACTCTAATTATATGATATAATTAGAGTTATATAAATAATACTCTAAAAATCTATTACTTATATTAAATTCAAGCTTTTACATTTAATTGTAAAAAATAATTGTGATTAGGCATTATTTGCTAGTCTAACATATATGAGGAGAAGATAAGATGAAAATAGCAATAGTATCAGATAGATCTAGATCTTTAGTGCTTTCTGGACAAGAGGGTATTGAAGAAAATATACAAAGAAAACATACTGTGGAATTTTTGATTGAAGCTTTAGAAGATGAATATGAAGTAATAGATTTAATTATGAATAGAAATATTATTGAAAAATTAATCGTTGAAAAAGTAGATTTGGTATTCAATCTATGTAATGGTATAGAAGGCGAAGCTAGTCTTTCCCAACTTCCAGGATTTTTAGAGTTCGCAGATATTCCTTATACAGGTTCAACACCATTAGCTCATGGACTTGCTTATGACAAGATTTATTCAGGAAAGATTTTTAAATCTTCAAATATTGACACTCCTAAATTCAAGACAGTAAGTATGGTAGAAGAAATAGAAAATATGGATTTAGAGTATCCAGTATTTGTGAAACCAAAGGATGAAGGATCTAGTAGAGGCATTACCAATGAAAGTCTTGTATATGATAAAGAGTCATTGATTAAAATAATAAAAGAAAGTTTGGAAATATATAATCCACCTATAATGATAATGGAATATATTGAGGGAAGAGAGTTCTCTGTCGGAATAATAGGAAATGGCGATGGTTTAAGGGTTCTTCCACTTCTTGAAGTTGACTTTTCAAAACTGCCATCTAAATTAAATAAAATATTTAGTTTTGAGGCTAAATTTGATTATGAAGATTTTATAAGTTATGATATCCCTGCAAAAGTAGATGAGGATACTAAAAATTTAATACAAAATGCAGCTATCAATGCTTACAATACTCTATCGCTTAGAGATTATGCCCGAATTGATATAAGAGTAAAAAATGGTAAGGCTTATGTATTTGATGTAAATAGTTTGCCAGGCCTTGAACAAGATAAAAGCAATCTTTGCTTGATGGCGTACAAGGACAATATGAATTATAGTGATTTAATAAAGGAAATAGTTGATACTGCTAAGAAAAGAATCTATTGAAAATCAATAATTATTAAATACTTATAGAAAAGAGTCTGGTGAAATCCTACCAGATTCTTTTCTTGTTTATTTTTATCAAATTTATAATATCTTTTATATTTACTTTTTCCTATTGGCCTCATGCTTACAAATATAAGTGCCCCAATCCTTGTGTGCGTATCTACAATCCTTACAGTGATGTTTGTATCCATCCAAACTGCTGCCTTCCCAATGCCAGCAACTATTATATCGTGTTGTACGCATGTATCCATCATCTGCATGGCATCCTCCACCTGCTACATTATCCAGTTCACTGTCACTTAAAGCCCCTTGTTTAGGATTAAGATGATCAAAGTATACTTTTGCTTCTTCCCCTGTCAATTCGATTTCATTTTCACTTGCCAACTTTAATAATTCCTCTACGCTTTTTGCAGATTTTGCTTTTTCAATTAATTCAGATGTTAATTTCATAATTTCTCCTCCTTTTTTTCTCTTCATTTGTTTATACACCAAAACCTAATAATAGTTAGATGTATTTTTAAATTTTAGTAATTTAAATCTTTCACAATACTTGTACAAGTGTCATATTATAATATATCAATAGATAGGATGGTGAAATTATTGAATGAAAATAAATGTTTGACTTTAGGAATGAAAGCACCAGATTTTGAAGCTCTATCAACCTTTGGTCCATTGACATTATCTGATTATAGGGGAAGATGGGTAGTTTTGTTTTCCCATCCAGGAGATTTTACTCCTGTGTGAACAACTGAATTTATTGCTTTTGCAGAGCAATATAGTTGTTTCTTGGAAAGAGACACTCAACTTATAGGTATAAGCTTGGATAGCAACTCTTCTCATCTTGCATGGGTTTATGATATATATAAGATGACGGGTATACACATTCCTTTTCCCATAGTATCAGATAAGACTATGGAAATATCTAAGATGTATGGGATGATAGCACCAAGTATAAGTACAAGTACTACTGTTAGAAATGTATTTATGATAGATCCCGAGGGAATAATCAGGGCTATACTGGTATATCCTCTTTCAAACGGAAGATATATACCTGAAATAATAAGGCTATTAACAGCTATGCAATTAAGTTACAAGCAAAATGTGGCCACCCCAGCAGATTGGTTGCCAGGAGACCCAGTAGTAATACCTGCACCCCAGACATATCAAGAACTTCTTGAAAGGGTTGAAAGTGGTAAGTATGATTGCATGTCATGGTATTTGTGCTATAGTGACGATCCAGTTAGGTAGATTTTAAATTCATGATTTATAAAAACAGTCTATTGAAAATCCAAAAGACTGTTTTTCTTGTTAGTGCTTTCTCCCTTTTTTATACCTTCACTTGTTTATACAAGAAATCCTTATAATAATTAGATGTATTTTAAAGTTTCGTATCCAAATCTTATCAAATTATTTTATTGCATTTAATGCTTCTAAATTTGCCTTTATTGTCTTATCTAGGTCGTCTTCACTATGTGCAGTGGATAAGAACATACACTCAAACTGTGCAGGTGGCAACATTATTCCTCTATCTAGCATCTCTTTAAAGTATCTTCCATAGATTTTGGTATCACATTTAGATACATCATCGTAATTTTTAAATGGTCCTTCTCCAAAGAATAGAGTTAACATATTTTTAAATCTAACTATTGTAGCTTTTACTCCTGTTTTTTCTATATTTGCTTTTATACCTTCTTCTAATTTTTTAGCCTTTTCTTCCATTTGCTTATAGATATCTTTTTTGTCTCTTAAGATTTTTATATTTTTATATCCCATATGCATTGCAAGTGGGTTCCCTGAAAGGGTTCCTGCTTGGTATACTCCGCCTAGAGGTGATACCATCTCCATTATCTCTCCTTTAGCACCATATGCACCTACTGGAAATCCTCCACCTATTATTTTCCCAAAACAAGCCATATCTGGCTCTATGCCGTATACTTCACTTGCCCCGCCATAAGCTATTCTAAATCCTGATATTACCTCGTCAAATATAAGTATAGAATTATATTTTTTTGTGATATCCCTAAGTGCTTGAAGAAATTCTTTATCTGCTGCTACTAGTCCCATATTTCCTGCTACTGGTTCTACTATTATACAGGCTATATCGCTGCCATGTTCTTCAAATGTTTTTTTTATATCTTCTAAATCATTGTATCTGCATACTAAGGTATGCTTTACAATATCCTCAGGCACTCCAAGGCTTGTTGGCACTCCATATGTTATTGTACCAGATCCACTTTTTACTAAAAGTGAATCACTATGTCCATGATAGCATCCCTCAAATTTAACTATTTTTTTCTTGCCTGTAAATCCTCTTGCAACTCTTATTGCACTCATAGTAGCTTCTGTTCCAGAGTTTACCATTCTTACCATATCTACCCCTGCATATGCGTCTACTATTAGCTTTGCCATATCTACTTCTATCTTTGTAGGCAGCCCAAAGCTAAGCCCGTCTTTTATTATATCTTCTATTCCTGTCATTAGTTCAAGATTTCCATGTCCAAGTATTGCTGGACCCCAAGACCCTATATAGTCTATATATTCATTATCGTCTTCATCTTGGATTTTGCTTCCATGCCCACTTTTTATAAATACTGGACTTGAATCTACTGATTTAAAAGCACGCACTGGGCTATTTACTCCACCTGGTATATATTTTACTGCTTCTTCATATATTTCTTTTGATTTTTCTAATTTCATATTTATCCCTCCTCTTTATTTTAAAAGTTTTGCTACATCTTTTGCAAAGTATGAGATGATAATATC
>CAYRYO010000009.1:40992-50059 GCA_964428475.1 uncultured Tissierellaceae bacterium | reverse complement strand
AAGTTCAACCTTATCAGTCTTCTCCCAAGTCAAATCTAAATCTGTTCTTCCAAAATGTCCATAAGCAGCTAATTGTCTATATATAGGTCTTTTTAAGTCTAAATCTCTTATAATTGCCGCTGGTCTTAAGTCGAAATGCTTATTTATCTTATCTTTTATTTCTTCTTCTGAGATTGTAGCAGTTCCAAAAGTATTTACATAGATTGATAGTGGTCTTGCTACTCCTATTGCATAAGCTAGTCCTATTTCACATTTCTTAGCAAGTCCCGCTGCTACTATATTCTTTGCAACGTATCTTGCAGCGTAGGCAGCTGATCTATCTACCTTTGTCGCATCTTTGCCAGAAAAAGCTCCACCACCATGTCTTCCATATCCACCATATGTGTCTACTATTATTTTTCTACCAGTTAAGCCTGCATCTGCCATTGGCCCTCCTACTACAAATCTTCCTGTAGGGTTTACATAGTATTTTGTATCTTTATCAAGTAGATTTTCAGGTATTACTTTCATTATTACTTCTCTTATTATATCTTGTCTTATGGTTTCTAATTTTGCTTTTGCACTATGCTGAGTTGATACTACTACATTTTCTATTCGCACTGGAGTCTCGCCATCATACTCTACAGTTACCTGAGTTTTACCATCTGGTCTTAGGTATTTTAAAACACCTTCTTTTCTTACATCAGCCAATCTCTTAGCTAATTTGTGAGCTAATGATATTGGAAGTGGCATTAACTCTTTTGTTTCGTCAGAAGCATATCCAAACATCATACCTTGATCTCCTGCTCCAATTTTATCTAATTCATCTTTTGATTTATCTTTTTGCTCTAGTGCTTCATCTACTCCCATTGCAATATCCTTTGATTGTTCATTTATAGATGTCATCACTGCACATGTATCTGCATCAAAACCATACTTGGCACGAGTATATCCAATACTCCTTATTGTATCTCTAGTTATCTTTGGGATATCTACGTAACAATCAGTAGTTATCTCCCCTACAACCAATACCATTCCTGTAGTAACTGTACATTCGCAAGCTACTCTAGCTTCTGGATCTTTTTCCATTATTGCGTCTAGTATTGAATCAGATATCTGATCACATACCTTGTCCGGATGTCCTTCTGTTACAGATTCAGATGTAAAAAACCATTTTCCCATTTTCTTGCCTCCTATTATTTATATATGTTTAAAGGATCACTCCACCTTATCAATAAAACAAAGACCTCTTCACAAAAGAAAAGGTCTTATCTTAAACCTCATCTTCCAGACTATCGTCTGTGGGATTTAGCACCTTGTATAAACTGGTTGCCGGATTTCATAGGGCCCATACCCTCCATCACTCTTGATAAGGAACTATATTTAATTTTATCTACACCTCATATTATCATAAGAAAAAAATATAGTCAATAATTTAAAATCTTTATAATTGTAATTTTTTTATCCATTCTCAAAATATATTTATACCCATTTCACAAGAATATTCCACTTGATTGTGAATAAAAATGTGAAATATATAAGTTTATATAATAATTTATTATCTTTATCTATCATTACCCACCTATATCTATATATTTTTAGATACAATTTGATAATATATCATAATTACCCTATTTAGTCTTATATCATTCTATTTAGCCTTATTCTTACTTTGCAAAATTTCCTTATCCGTCGTATACTGTAATAGTAGTTGGCGACGGGGTGTAGCGCAGTTTGGTAGCGCACGTGGTTTGGGACCATGGGGCCGGGGGTTCAAATCCTCTCACCCCGACCAATTTGTAAAAGGAAGATAGACGAATATCGTTTATCTTCCTTTTTATTTTTTTGTGTTCTATTTGTAATACCCTTGTAACCCATTTGAGATATAATCAGTATATAATTAAAATAACAGCATCATCAAGTAGATGCAGTTGTTTTTGTCAGACATTACATAAGAATATGATGAGGTGATTAAATGAGAAAAAGTTTTAAAAAGGTAGCTTTAACATTCCTAGCAGCTGCAACAGTATTTTCTTCTAGCCCAGCTCTTGGAAACAAAATAACAGTGAATATGCCACAGATATTTCATTCAGGTCAAGAAGAAAATGTACTTTCATCTGGAGTGACCCACGAAAGCATTAAGCGTTTTACTTCTTCTGGTTGGCACAATATAAATGTAATCAGAGTTGATTTAACAGATCCATATACAGATATACAGGGAATATTTAATCCAGAAGGAATTCCAAAAAAAGACAGTGTTTCAGGAATGGTTCAAAAAAGTGGAGCTATTGCAGGTATAAATGGTGATTTCTTTAATCTGAAACCCGTATCTTCTGCAATGGGAACACTTATAAACAAGGGAGAAATGGTATCTTCTCCCATTGAAAGAGCATATGCCCTTCCAACACTTTTTATAGATTCCTCCAACATAGCAAAAATAGCTTATCTTGATAGAAATATAACAGCAAAAAATGAAAATAGTGGAAAAACTGTAATTATAAACACTATAAATAAGCTGACGGAAGATTGCACTTCTGTAACCTTGCTCAATAAGCATTGGGGAAAAGAATCTGCAGGTAATAAGTATCACAAGGATTTGATTGAACTAGTAGTTGTAAATGATATAGTCACAGATGTAAGAGTAGGACAAGCTCCTGTAGCTATACCGCATGAAGGCTATGTATTAGCAGTAAGGGGAGAAAACACTCAAGGTCTTCAAACTTTTCAAGTTGGAGATAGTATCACGCTTAATATCTCAACAACACCAGATATAAGTCAAATTAAATTTGCAATAGGTGGCGGAAGCGTCATACTTAGAGATGGCGAGCTTGCAAATTCAAATATAGATGTAAGAGGTGCTCATCCTAGAAGTGGTATTGGTATAAGTGAAAATGGAAAAGAGTTGATTCTTGTAACTATAGATGGTAGGGATACTTCTTTCAAGGGAGTTAGTCAAGAAATGTTTGGATATATCTTGAGAGAACTTGGTGCATATAATGCATTAAATTTAGATGGTGGTGGATCTACTACTATGGCCATTAAGACTGTTGATGATACAAGGGCAACTGTGGTAAATAAGCCATCTGATGGTGGAGAGAGAAGAGTAGTAAATAGCGTAGGAGTATTTTCAAATGCTCCCCTTGAGGAACTGTCATATATCAAACTTTCTACAGACAGCAATAAGATGTTTTTAAATACCAGCAGAACTATAAGTGCTAAGGGATATGATAAACATCACAATCCAGTTCCCATAGATGTAGAAAATATTTATTATTCTATAGAAGGTATAGCTTCAGAAGTAGTAGGAAATACATTTAAAGCACTTTCTAGTGGACAGGCAAAAATAACTGCCAACTATAATAATGTAATTTCAAATCTTGATGTTACTGTACTAGGTCCTGTAGAAGATTTAAATTCAAATACAAATAGTTTTAATTTAGATATAAATAGCCAAGTAGATCTTCCAAGATTCTCTGGCATGGATGCAAATGGCTATGAAGCTCCTGTATATTTAAAAGATATATCATTTACTACAGTTAATGATATAGGAAATGTAGTAGGGGATAAATTTGTAAGTGGTGGAAATCCACTAGCAGGAATATTAACTGCAAAGGCAGGTAATGGAGTTAAAAATGTAGAAGTCTATGTAGACAGCAAGGCAGAAATTGTTAGTGGATTTGAAAATATAGAAGGACTTAACTTTTCTAGTTCATCAGAGGCAGTAACAGGTTCAATAGGTCTTTGGGATGAAGCAAAGGAAGGGAATCATTCCCTCTTCCTGAAATATGATTTTTCAAAGGCAGATAATACTAGAGCTGCATACTTGAACTTTGCTGCTGAAGATAAAAAGGGATTAGCTATTAAAGGTTCTCCTTCCAAGATTGGACTATGGGTAAAAGGTGACAACTCTGGTAGCTGGCTTCGAGGCAATATACTTGATAAAAATGGAAATTCTCATTATATAGATTTTGCCAAAAACATAGACTTTTCTGATTGGAGATTTGTAGAAGCTATTATCCCAAGAAATATAGCTTATCCTATATCTCTTGAGAGAATTTATCCTGTAGAAACAAATAATTTAAACAAGCAATCTGGAATGCTATTATTAGACGGTCTAATGGGATTCTTCCCTCCTAAACTTGGAGATATAGCTATTCCTAAAGAATCCACACTTAAAGACAGTCTCAATGTAAAAGAAAATCTCAAAGAAGGTGGCTTTACATTTACTGTTTCTGCTGATTATTTTGGATTAAATGAAATATTAAAATATGATGCAGAAAAAGATATAAAAACAAAAATAAGTAAAAATAAAATTGGTATTTTCTTAAATGGATTGAGTCCTGAATTTAAGGCTGGAATTTCAAATCAAGCCATTATAAACGCTTCTGGTGCCTATTCTACAAATAAGCACGGAAATGCCTTTTTTATACATGCAAACACTGCAAAAGGCGGAATAAGGGAATCTAATCCGCATCAGTGGAAGAGTTTGATTTATCATCTAGATACTCGCGAAGAAAATAACATAATATTGTTTTTAACCTCGAAAGTCTTTGGAAACAATGGATTTAAAGATCCATTAGAAGCAGAACTCCTACATGAATATCTAGTAAAAGCTAGGGAAAAGGATAAAAATGTATTTGTAGTCCAAGGCGGAAACAATAACTCTTCAGCCCTAAGAGATGGAATAAGATATATTGAATTAAATACAAATAAAGCAAAAACCAAAGAGGATATATACAAATTATCACTATTAGAATTTGTTGTAAATCCTGATAAAACAAGTTACCAAATTAGCCCCCTATTCTCAAAATAATAAATGGCAACACATAAAAATAGTCTGGTGATTAATCACCAGACTATTTTTATTACAATGAATTTCTTCCATTTTTAAATTGTTCATACATCATCTTGGCTATGCCCATTCCATCCCCTTTAGACATTTCCTTTGAAAGTTCTTCTATATGCATTTCTTCAAAAATCTCACTTCCTCGAGATTTTTCAAACAGTCCACCATCCTCAACTGTCTTTTTCATTTCTTTTAACATCATATGAACAAAAATCCCTTCAAACTCTCTTAGAGTTTCCATGAGCTTTTCGTCATCTTTACTATCCTTTAGATTTTCTATCTTCTTACCTATAGTTGAAGGATCTTTTTCTACTGCTTTTATATTGGAAAAAGCATTTATATCCATATTTTCACCTCTTATTTCAATTTAAATAACTATCTTTTTAAGTTATTGGCCTGTTGCATCATCTCATCTGCTGTAGTTATGGTCTTGGAATTTATTTCATATGCTCTTTGAGCTGATATCATCTTTACCATCTCATCTACTACTTGAACATTAGATGCCTCTAGATATCCCTGAATTACTTGTGTATTCATTTCTTCTGCTTCGAGCATTATCATTTCTCCTGAAGCTGTTGTTTCACTGTATAGGTTTTGTCCTTCACTCTGAAGTCCCTGTGGATTCATAAAATTAGCAAGCATTAGCCTACCCATTTCAACCGATTCTCCATCTTCATCTTCACCGTATACATATCCCATCTCATCTACTGAAATATTTGTAAGTTCACTATCAAGTGTAATTATATCCTCATCTTCGGAGAGTACAAAATATCCATCACTAGTAACCAAACTTGCCTCATCACCATCTACACTTAATTTAAAACTACCATCCCTAGTATATCTTAAGTCTCCATTTGGAAGTTCAACCGCAAAGAATCCCTCTCCATTTATTGCAAAGTCAAAAGTTCCTTGAGTTTCTATAAAGCTACTTGTTCTAAAATCGCCCTTTGTAGCCACAGGCATTACCCCATGTCCCACTTCAAGATTTACAGGTCTTCCTCCATCTTGATTTAAATTTGTTCTTTTTATATTTTGATAAAAAAGATCCTTAAACTCTGCCCTTTTCACCTTGTAACTTGTAGTATTAACATTTGCTAAGTTGTTAGATATAGTATCTATATTAAATTGCTGGGCTTTCATTCCAGTAGCTGCTGTCCATAGTGCTCTCATTTTTTACCCCCCTATACTCTTCCTACTTCATTGGCTGCCTTTTCTAACATTTCATCTTGCATTCTAATTACTTTTTGTCCCATTTCAAAATCTCTTAGGAGATTAATCATCTCTACCATTCCTGTGATAGGATTCATATTTGAACTTTCTAGATATCCTTGAAGTACTCCTCCAATAAAGCCCT
Organism: uncultured Tissierellaceae bacterium; assembly: GCA_964428475.1. Lineage (GTDB taxonomy): Bacteria > Bacillota > Clostridia > Tissierellales > Tissierellaceae > JARICQ01. The sequence continues at coordinate 43,880 of CAYRYO010000009.1, read as the reverse complement.
CTTCCAGTGGCTCTTCTTCTCCTGCCATAGAATATAAATTGTCCCCTCTTTTTCTAAGAAATTCACTATTTGTAATATTTACTATGTCCAGTCTATCCACTGCTTGTCCATCAATTGCTATAATTCCATCTGTAGATACGCTAAATTCTCCATTATCAATAGCTATTTCTCCATTTGCTCCAAGTACTCTATTTCCGTCCATGTCTGTTAAGTATCCCTCTGAAACAGCAAATGAACCATTTCTTGTATAAAAAGTATCTCCATCTATATCTATCTTAAAAAAACCATCACCTTTTAATGCAAGGTCAAAAGGTGCACCTGTATCTATAATTTCTCCAGGTGTAAAATCAGTAAATATCTTGTGAAATCTTACCCCTCCACTCATAGTTCCTACTACATTTAAAGGTGGCATATAAATATTTGCATTTAGCTCCGCCTCTATATCTCCTACATTTTGCATAGGGTTGCCATCTCTATTTAGTATAAAGTTTTCATTGTCAGTTTTATTTTCATCAGATAAGTTTTTATATGCAGTTTTAAGATATCCTTCATCATCTATTACAAATTTAATTTCCTTTACATAAGACTTTCCCCTTGAAGTATTTAATACAAAATACCCATCTCTAGTTCTGGCTCTATGGATTTCACCTTCATTTTCATATTGAATTCTTTCTCCAGTAGGCATATTTGAGAAATTTTTCTGGCCACTTACATTTGCAAGTAACTTTTCAGGAAAAGACTCTGTAATTGATATATCTTTTTTAAATCCTGCAGTATTTATATTTGCTAGATTGTTTGAAAGCACATCTAATTTCCTTTGATTTGTCATCATCGATGTAGCTCCTATATATAATCCTCTATTCACATTATCACATCCTAATTTTTTATATCTCCATCTTATACACTATCGGCAAATAGTATGTCAAGCTTTAGGATTTTTAAGGCATTTTATTATCCTTGTCCAAAAAGTCTACCCATTTAAGTGATTTCCCAGTTCCTCTAGCTACACATGAAATTGGATCATTGGCTATATTTACCTCTATACCTGTCTTCTCTGCTAGCAACTTGTCCAGTCCATATAGAAGAGAGCCACCACCCGCCATTAATATCCCCTTACTGCTTATATCTGCTGCTAACTCTGGTGGAGTTATTTCAAGAACATTGTGGATTGCGTCTATTATTTCCTTTATAGGGTCTTTTAAAGCTTCTAGCATATCCGATGAAGATATATTTATGTTTATAGGAAGACCGGTCAAAACGTTTCTTCCCTTTGTTTCTTGATACTTTTCTTCTTCTCTTGGATAAGCAGATCCTATGGTGAGTTTTAATTTTTCTGCTGATCTATCACCTATTATTATATTGAATTTCTTTTTTATATACTTTATAATAGCATCGTCAAAATCATCTCCTGCTACTTTTAAAGACCTGCTAACTACCATTCCACCTAGAGATATAACAGCTATATCTGTTGTTCCACCACCGATATCCACTATCATATTTCCATTTGCCTCCGTAATGTCTATCCCTGCACCTATTGCCGCAGCTATAGGCTCTTCTATTAGAGTAGTCTTCATAGCCCCTGCCTGATTGCTTGAATCAATTACAGCCCTTTTCTCTACCTCAGTTATTCCACTAGGCACACACAATACAATTCTAGGCTTAAGTAAATATTTTCCCACAGATTTCTCTATGAAATATTTTAACATCTTTTGAGTTGTACTATAGTCAGATATTACTCCATCTTTTATAGGTCTAATTGCTATGATATTCGCTGGAGTTCGTCCAATCATTTTTTTTGCATCTTCACCTACTGCTAATAATTTATTTTGCTCTTTGTCTATTGCTACTACAGCTGGTTCATTTAATATTATTCCTTTTCCTCTAACATATACCAATACACTTGATGTTCCCAAGTCTATACCTACATCTGCTCTTAAAGCAATCATCTATACACCACCTTCTTATACTTACATCCATTATATTCTAAAACACTACAAAAATCTCTTGTTTCTGCATATTATTTTAAAAAATATGCTTTGATATATTTTAATGTAAGAAAAAAGAGTATCCTATGATACTCCTTCTCCTTTTTCATATTTCATTTTAGTTGCTTTCCCACCTCTTATATGCCTTTCTGATTTGTTGAAATCTAAAAGTTCTTTTACCATAAGTGCTAATTTTCCATTTATCCTAGGCAATCGCTCTGTCAAATCTTTGTGAATCGTGGACTTGCTACACCCAAAAACTTGCGCTGTGTCTCGAACTGTACTTTTATTAGCAACTATGTACTTTGCTACTTCTAGTGTTCGCTCTTCTATATAATCTTTCAAATTATCAACCCCCCTGATTTTTTGGGTATTTACTAAATATTTATGCCATATTAATCGATAATAGAACGTGGATCTATTAATTTGCCATCTTTTATTACTTCAAAATGAAGATGTGGATCTAAATGCATTTCTATCTTAGCTGTTTTGCCTACTTTAGATATATGATCTCCCTTTGCAAGCTTTAGACCTTTTTCTACCATTTTGTCCGTCTGGAGATTTGCATACTTTGTTTGAAATCCATTATCATGGTCTATTACTATTACTATCCCCCAAAGTTTATCTTCATATACCTCTTTAACTCTACCATCTGCTATAGCTTTAACTGCACTTCCTTCATCAGCCTTAATATCAATCCCACCATGCCCTACCCAAGATTCTAGGGTATCTGAATACACCAATAGATCTTTTGTATATTCAGTCATTATTTCTCCATCTACAGGCATAAAACTCGCAACAATCTCCTCAACAACATCTGCATCGTCTCTTTCTTCTTTAGGCTCCTTATCCAGTTCATTTGCATTAACCGGGATAGCCTCTTCACTTTCTTGACCTTGCTCT
>CAYRYO010000009.1:21535-40892 GCA_964428475.1 uncultured Tissierellaceae bacterium | reverse complement strand
CTGCTTTGTCTGCCATATCTACTTCTTGCTTTTCTATCTCATCTAGCTCTAGCTCTTCTACTTGTTTGCTTTCTTTTAATTCATATTCTTCTAATCCAATGTCTAATGGCTCCTCAAAACTAGAGTATTCATCTTTAGTAGACGATTCTTCCCTTATCTCGTTTTCGACTACAACAACTTCTTCCATATTTGCATTTTCCTTTGCAGTGTTTAAGTTTTTCATAGATAAATAAAGAGTCACTCCTGCAACTGCACAAACACAAATAAATAAAAATAAAATAAATCCTTGCCTTTCAACTAAACTCATAATTTTCTTTTTCATATTCCCACCTCCATTACCGAGTATTTCCATAAATAAATAAAAAATACAATAAATCATATTTTTTCATGATTTATTGTATCTTTTATTTTTATTTATTCTTGCAATTGTCTTATCTCCACATCAGTATAATAATGCTTTAAAATTTCTTCAAAATTGCTACCCTGTTTTCCCATTCCATTTGCACCCCACTGACTCATACCTACTCCGTGTCCATATCCAAGTGTATCTATTTCTATTATATTTAGTTTTTTATCTAAATAAATCGTAAAATTTGTAGAATTCAAGGCAAATAATTCTCTTAAATCACTTCCATCTAAAATATTCTCTCCTATAGCTATCTTTTTGACTCTGCCTGTAGTAGTCTTATCAATTAATTTTATCTTTTTCTCAATATTTTCACTGTTTATATCTACATGTGGATATTTAGATTTTATCTTATCTATAAATTCTACTATGGTCAACGTTACCTTGCTGCTGTATTTTGGAGCATCTGTTTCGTATGGACTAGAAACAGATTTAAGATAAGGTAGTTCACTTGCAAATACATCTTTTGAATCTTCTGTTCGACCTCCTGAAGTAGAATGATATAGAGGTTCTATTATTTCCTCACCATAAAATATCCCTAGATTTCTAGTAGATTCTACAGCTTCCACGATCTTAGGCCAATATTCTTCTATCCAAGCTTCCCCATGTATCTCCCCTAATTGCTGAAATGATAAATAGGCTTGACAATGTATACTACTACAAATAGGTGCCTGTGGATGATCTGGATGCCCATTTGCATATCTTATATTTCTACTAATCACATAAGTCCTAGCTGCCACTGCTTGAGCCTTCAAGGCTTCTATATGAAATGCTGCTGGCATTTCAGCTGCTACTACACCTTTTACATATTCATCTATATCAATTTCTATGACCTCATCTAAATCTTGATTATATATCTTAATCGGCTTGTTCAATATATCACCTTCTATTCTTTTGATAGGAACTTCAACTATTTCCTCATATATTTCCTTATCATCTTCCAATCCTACAGCAACATCTTCCCTAGGTACAAAATTAAAAGCCTTAACAATAACAGTCGGAATTATTATAGTTATTATTAAGACCACAATCACATAAACTCCTATCCTCTTCATCTTATCCCCTCTTCAAAAGTAATATAGAATATGATATGCGGAGTCATGGATCTTTATGAATAAATGAAAACAAAAAAAATTCCCTTAAGGGAATTTTTTGTTTTCTATTTTTCTTCTACTTCTTTTCTATATATCTTCGCACCTAATCCAGTGAGTTTCTCTTCTATGTCTTCGTATCCTCTATCTATATGATATATATTATCTATTTCTGTGATTCCTTCTGATACTAGGCCTGCTAATACTAGGGCTGCACCTGCTCTTAGATCAGATGCCTTTACTGGCGCTGATGTAAGTGATTCTACACCTTGTATAATAGCTGACCTGCCATCAATCTTTATATCTGCACCCATTCTTTTGAGTTCATCTACATGCATAAATCTGTTTTCAAACACAGTCTCTATTGCCACGCTAGTACCTTCACATACATTCATCATAGCCATAAATTGCGCTTGCAAATCTGTGGGAAATCCTGGATATGGTAGAGTCTTTATGTCTATTGCCTTTAATCGCTTGGGTGCTATAACTCTTACAAAATCACTTCCCTCTATTACTTGGCATCCCGCTTCTTTAAGCTTTGCTATTGCCGGTTTGATATGTGATATAATTACATTTTCAACCACTACATCTCCGCCACTTATAGCTGCTGCAACCATAAATGTTCCTGCTTCAATTCTATCAGGGATTATTGGATGTTTTGCTCCAAAAAGCTTTTCTACACCTTTTATTCTAATAGTTGAAGTTCCTGCACCTTTAATATTTGCACCAAGCTTATTCAAGAAATTTGATAAATCTACTATCTCTGGCTCCATAGCAGCATTGTCAATTATTGTTTCACCTTCTGCAAGGGCAGCTGCCATCATTATATTTTCTGTTGCTCCAACTGATGGAAAGTCCAGATAAATCTTTTCTCCTATCAATTTTTCTGCAAATGCTCCAATATTTCCATGATCTGTATCTATAGTAGCGCCCAATGCTCTAAAGCCCTTCAAGTGAAGATCTATAGGTCTGGTGCCGATTGCACACCCGCCTGGGAGTGAAGTCTTTGTCTTTCCAAGTCTTGTAAGTAATGGTCCCATTACAAGAAATGATGCCCTCATCTTGCTCATAAGTTCATACTTTGTTTCATGTTTGTTTATATCCTTAGAATTTATCTTTATAATTCCCTTTTCAAGTTTTTCCACTTTAGCTCCCAAAGAAGAAAGTACCTCACACATTATTTCAACATCTTTTAAATCTGGAACATCTTCAAGTATTATGTCTTCAGTTCCAAGTATCGATGCTGCCAGTATTGGAAGTGCTGCATTCTTTGCTCCTGATACCCTTACACTGCCTTTTAATGGGGGGCTTTTTTCCACCATTATCTTTTTCAATTCATCTCCTCCTAATTAGTATCCTGTTGTAATAATAGGCGTAGCTATCCAAAAGTAAGTCTTATTTTCATATTCATTATACCTTATAGCTAGATTTAAATTAACCCTTTTTTCATAAGAAAACATATGATTTTTTATATAGGGTGTATATACAGTATAACTTATAACTTCTTTATCTTCATATTCCTCTATTATTCTTGCATTGTACTTTCCCAGTATATTTTGTATATTCTCTTTAAGAATGTCACTATCTAGTTTACCACTGGCTGTACCTATGATGCAATTTGTATTATCTATTGGCATACTATATTTTTCATATACATTATCTATTATACCACTAATATTTAAATTTTTCTCCTGTTTTCTTAAATTAATAAAAATATTTGTTTCACTTTCACCTGTCTCTTCCATAAAATAGGATGTAATTACTATGCTAATAGGGCTTTTAAATCTATCATATCCATAAATTGATACTTGACTAAAGTTTTCCTCTTCAAGGCTTTCTCTTACATAGTATTTTCCCTTTAGATTTGTGATATCTCTATTTGAATCAACTTCACTTCCCATTATACCCAAATCAGCAATCATCTCTTCGACTATTGGCACCATGGCCTCTTGATCACTAAAATTATCATTTATCTTTCCACCCAGACTTATATCTCCTTCTAAAAATTCAGCACCCAGATCCTCTAATATATTAAGTAAAATCTCCTCTTCACTAAATGTTTGTCCCGTACTTTTTGTCATTGGTAATATTAATAATAAAATAATTGCGAATAAAGCTATCTTTTTCATATGTACGACCTCCCTTATTATTAAAGGAAGGGTATTTTTAAAATAATGTAAAGGGGGACAAAACATTAAATTTAAAAAGTACCCTTGCCTTGTAATTTAATTATTACCAAGTAAGGGTACTTTTTATACATTGATTTTTAATTTATTTAGATTCACTTATCTTTTTTTGAAACTTCAATTCTGTTTATTGCACGTTTAAGAGCGAGTTCTGCCCTATCTATATCTATTGCTTCTTTTTCCTGTTCCATTCTCTTCTCTGCTCTCTTCTTTGCTTCTTCAGCCCTTTCTATATCTATTTCATCGGGCCATTCTGCAGCTTCTGTAACTATTGTAGTTTTGTCATCTATCACAGAGATATATCCATCTACTACAGCTGCTACTCTCTCAACACCTTTTTGCACTATTCTTATTTTGCCTATTTTAAGAGGTGTAATAATTGGAGATTTCCCCTCAAGTACTGCTAGATCTCCCTCCATGCCTCTAACTATAACCGTTTCGACTTCTTCTGAAAAAAACTGTCTATAGGGAGTTACGATCTCTAAATGAAACATAACTATCCCTCCATTTTCTTAGCTTTTTCTACTGCCTCGTCAATAGTTCCTACTAATAGGAATGCTGATTCTGGTAAATTATCATGCTTACCTTCAAGTATTTCCTTGAATCCTCTAATAGTTTCCTTGATAGGTACATATGAACCTGGTAAACCTGTAAATTGCTCTGCTACTGAAAACGGCTGTGAAAGGAATCTTTCGATCTTTCTTGCACGTGTAACTACCAATTTATCATCTTCTGAAAGCTCATCCATACCTAGTATTGCTATTATATCTTGAAGATCTTTGTATTTTTGAAGTACTTCCTGTACATGACTTGCTACTTCATAATGTTCCTTACCAACTACCTCAGGGTCAAGTATCCTTGAGTTTGAATCTAGTGGATCCACTGCAGGATAAATTCCCTTCTCTGATATTGCACGAGAAAGTACCGTAGTAGCATCAAGATGCGCAAAAGTAGTAGCTGGTGCTGGGTCAGTTAAGTCATCTGCAGGTACATATACTGCCTGAACAGATGTAATTGAACCCTTCTTAGTCGAAGTAATTCTCTCCTGAAGTACACCCATCTCTGTAGCAAGCGTAGGCTGATAACCTACTGCTGATGGCATCCTACCTAGAAGTGCTGATACTTCAGAACCTGCTTGAGTAAATCTAAATATATTGTCTATAAATAGAAGTACGTCTTGACCTTCTTGATCTCTAAAATACTCAGCCATAGTAAGCCCCGTTAGAGCTACCCTCATTCTAGCTCCAGGTGGCTCATTCATCTGACCAAATACCAGTGCAGTCTTATCTATTACTCCAGATTCAATCATCTCATAGTAAAGGTCATTTCCCTCTCTGGTTCTCTCTCCTACTCCTGAGAACACAGAAAGCCCACCATGCTGTGTCGCTATATTGTTGATTAGTTCCTGTATAAGTACCGTTTTACCTACTCCAGCACCGCCAAATAGCCCTACCTTACCACCTCTTGAATAAGGTGCAATAAGATCTACTACCTTTATTCCAGTCTCAAACATTTCCTTTGATGTTTCTTGTTCTTCAAAGCTTGGAGCTTCCCTGTGAATTGGAGACATCTCTACATTTTTCAAATCTCCCTTTTCATCTATTGTTTCACCGAGTACATTGAAAAGTCTTCCAAGTGTCTGTTTACCTACTGGCACTGCGATTGGCTTTCCTGTATCACTAGCTTCCATACCTCTTATAAGTCCATCAGTTGAACCCATAGAAATACATCTAACAGTATCATCACCTATATGTTGTGCTACTTCTACGATCAATATATCTCCTGCTTTTGTCACTATTTCAACAGCATTTAATAGTTCTGGTAGACTATCTTCATCAAATCTAATGTCAACTACGGGCCCTATAACTTGAACAATTTTGCCTGTGTTCTTTTTCATTTGCCCTCTCCTTTCTAAATTACTTTAGAGCATCTGCGCCTGAGACAATTTCACTTATCTCCATTGTAATAGCAGCCTGTCTTGCTCTATTAAAGCTGATTTGTAATTCATCAATTATTTCCTCAGCATTTTCAGTAGCAGCCTCCATAGCTAGCCTTCTAGCTGCCTGCTCACTGGCAGAAGCCTCTACTAGGGCTCCATAGATACTACTCTGTATATATTTAGGAATTAAATACGATAGAACATCTTCTGTAGAAGGTTCAAATTCTACCACTACCTTTTTATTTTCTGATTCCTTTTTAACTTCCTCTGAAGGAAGCAATCTTAAAACCTTAGGCTGTTGAGAAATTGTACTAACGAAACGAGTAAATACTATGTTTATTTCATCAACTTGCTTTTCTTCATAGAGTTCTAATGCTTTTTCTCCAATTCTCTTTGCATGATAGAAATCTGGTTGTTCAGAAATTCCAATAAAGCTTTCCGAAATATCATAATTTCTTCTTTTAAAGTAATCACGAGCCTTAGTCCCTATAGTTATGAGCTTTGAATTATATCCACTTTCAGCTATAGTATCTTCTACAAGTCTTATAACCGAAGAGTTGTAACCTCCCGCTAATCCCCTATCTGCAGATACTACAATATATAGAGAATTTTTTATTTCCCTATTATCAAGTAGTGGATGCTTTAAATTTTTTTCAACGCTTAATATATCTTGAATGTTTTCAAGTACAGTATTGTAATATGGTCTTGACTGTTCAAGACTTCTTCTTGCACGTTTAAGTTTAGAAGATGAAACTAGTTCCATAGCTTTAGTAATTTGCTTTGTACTAGAGATTCCTCTTATTCGCCTTTTAATCTCTTTTGTTGATTGAGCCAAAATTAACACCTCCAGCTTCTAAGCGAATTAGAAGTTTTTCTTAAACTCAGTAATTGCTGTTTTTATTTTTTCAGTATTTTCATCTGATAACACTTTTGTAGTTTTTATATCTTCTCCTACTTCAGGATAATTGTTATCCATAAATAATAAGAATTCCTTTTCAAATTCTCTTATTCTATCCACAGCTACATCTGCTAAATACTTGTTTAACACTGTGTATATAATGATAACCTGATGTTCTACTGCAACTGGTGAATATTGTGGCTGTTTTAAAACTTCAAGTATTCTCTCACCTTGGTCGAGTTGTGCTTTAGTTTCTTTGTCAAGTTCTGATCCAAATTGAGCAAATGCCTGTAAATCTCTATATTGAGCTAATTCAAGTTTTATACTAGATGCTACCTTTTTCATAGCTTTTATCTGAGCTGAACCTCCAACCCTTGAAACAGAAAGTCCAGTATTAATTGCTGGTCTTTGTCCTGAGAAGAAAAGATCTGTCTCTAGGAATATCTGTCCATCTGTGATTGAAATAACATTTGTTGGGATATATGCTGATATATCTCCCGCAAGTGTCTCTATAATAGGTAGAGCTGTGATTGATCCTCCACCGTACTTTTCGTCTAGTCTTGCTGCCCTTTCAAGAAGTCTTGAATGAAGATAAAATACATCTCCTGGATAAGCTTCCCTTCCTGGCGGACGGCGTAGTAAAAGTGACATGGCTCTGTATGCAGTAGCATGCTTTGACAAGTCATCATAAACTATAAGAACGTCTTTACCTTGAGCCATAAACTCTTCTCCAATAGTGACACCAGCATAAGGTGCGATATATTGAAGTGGTGCAAGCTCACTAGCTGTAGAAGATACAACTATGGAATACTGCATAGCCCCTCTTCTCTCTAATGTATCAACTATCTGTGCAACTGTAGATCGTTTTTGTCCTATAGCTACATAAATACATATTACATCTTGACCTTTTTGATTTAAAATGGTGTCTATAGCTATAGCTGTCTTACCAGTCTGTCTATCACCTATAATAAGCTCCCTTTGTCCTCTACCTATAGGAACAACAGAGTCAATTGCTTTTATACCAGTTTGTAGGGGTTCATCAACGCTCTTTCTCGTGATAACTCCTGGAGCTACTTTTTCAACTGGTCTAAATTTATCAGTTTTTATTTCACCCTTACCATCTATTGGTTGTCCAAGCGAGTTAACTACTCTACCTATCATAGCATCTCCAACTGGGACTTCTACAATCCTACCAGTTCTCTTTACTGTATCTCCCTCTTTAATCTTTTGATCGCTACCTAGAAGTACACAACCTACATTGTCTTCCTCCAAGTTAAGGGCCATACCGTAAATTTCTCCTGGAAATTCTATAAGTTCACCAGCCATACAACCTTCTAAGCCATGAATCCTAGCGATACCGTCTCCTACTTCAAGTACAGTACCTACATCTACCATATCTAATTTTTTTTCATATTTTTTAATTTGTTCTTTTATAATAGAACCTATTTCCTCTGGTCTTAACTCCATTTTCTCACCTCACTATCTCTAATTAGTCGATCCGACTAGCACTTTTCCTATAGATTCCAATTGTCCTTTTAGACTTCCATCTATAAGTTTATCTTCGATTTTAAGTAGAACTCCACCCATAATAGATTTATCCACTAAATTTGTAAGCTCTATCTTCTTTTCAAGCTTTTCACCTAAGACATTTACAAGTTTCATCTTAGCATCATCTTCCATAGGAACAGCAGTCTTAGCAACTACCTTAACGATATTTTTATGTTTATTATATAATCTTTCGTATTCCTCTTCAATATCTAAAATATTAGATTCACGTCTTTTATCTATCAGTATATATATGAAATTGAGTACTTCCTGAGAGACTTTTCCCTTGAGAATCTTATCTACTAAATCTTTCTTTTCAGATTTGCTTATCCTAGGATGTCCTAGTATATCAAGCAATCTCTCTTCACTTGTAAAAATATTTTTTAATAGAGTTAGCTCATCTTTAAAGGCATCTATTTTATCTAATTCACTTCCAGCTTCAAATAGAGCTAAAGCGTATCTTCTACTTACTAACTCTGCCATTTCGAACTACCTACCTCATCAATAAATTTATTGATTAAGCCATTTTGCTTGTCTAGTGTTACTTGTTCTTCCATTATCTTGGAAGCAATCATAACACCGATTTCAGCAGCTTGAGTCTTAATGCTTTGAAGTGCAACATCTCTTTCACGTTTTATTTCTTTTCTAGCATTATCAACTATATCTTCAGCTTCTTTTCTGGCTTCAGCTACTATATTTTCCCTTAACTCATCTCCACGCTTTCTTGCACCTTCTAAGATTTCTTGACTTTCATGCTTAGCAAGATCTATCTTAGATTCGTAGTCTTCTTTTAAGGACTGAGCTTCAGCCTTTAAAACCTTTGCACCATCTAGGTCTGTTTGTATTTTCTCTTTTCTATCACTTAAAAATTTGGTAACTGGTCCATGTAAAAATTTCTTAAGGATTAAATAAAGTAAAAACAGCGCAACCCACGCTAAAAGCATAGATGAAAGGATTGGCAAGGGTCTAACAACTATATCCATAAACTAACAACCTCCTTTGCCTTTATTCCCCAATCTATGGGGATCAAGATAATATTACAGTGCAGCCATTAATGGTCTAACGAATAGTAATATAATAGCTATAACTAATCCGTAAATACCAGTAGTCTCTGCTACTGCCTGGCCTAAAAGCATTGTTCTAGTAATATCTGCTTGAGCCTCTGGTTGTCTACCTACTGCTGCTGCTGCCTGACCTGCCGCGTTACCCTGTCCTATACCAGAACCAATACCTGCTATCATTGCTAAACCTGCACCTATTGCTGAACATCCTAATACAAAAGCTTCACTTGTTATACCTTCTAACATCTTTTTTCCTCCTCTCAAATTTAAAAAAACTATTCTGTTTCTGTTTGTGCTCCACCTATAAATATCATGCTAAGCATAATAAATATAAAAGTCTGTAGCAATCCCGAGAACATATCAAAATATGCATGTAGTGGGGTTGCTATTACTGGTGCAATTAATCCCAACCAACTATATAGCAAAGTTAAGATAATTCCACCACTCATTACATTACCGAAAAGACGGAAAGATAATGATATTGGATTTGCTAATTCTCCAATTACATTTAATGGTGCTAAAAGTGGCACTGGATCTCCAAAACTCTTGAGATATCCACCAAGCCCTCCTCCATTTTTAAATGTCCAAAACTGAGTTAACACGAATGTTATAAGCGCTAAGGACAATGTAACTGAATAATCAGATGTTGGTGGCGTAAGACCTACTAGTCCAAGTAAATTTGCCACTCCTATAAATAAGGCTAGAGTAAAAATGTAAGGACCAAACCTTTTAACATTTTGTTCTCCCATAGTAGAACTGACCAAACCATCTACAGATTCTACTAAAATTTCTATCACATTTAGGAAGTTTGATGGTACTTCGTCTGATTTAGCTTTCTTGATTTTGTTGTTTACCACAAAGGCAAATATTCCCAATATAATTACTATTAGCCACATATTTACTATTGTTTCAGGTATCAAAATTTCCTTTCCAGCAATTTCAACCAATATCTCCAAATATATCACTCCTTTCATTGTTTATGTGCTATATTCTCTTTATTGTTTCCTAAATGTAATTTATAATTAATTTTTAATTAATTATCCTTATTAATTATTTATAAAATTTTTATCAACTATATTTGAAATAAGTATAACTATTTTAACAGTAAATAGTCCAGCTATAGTTGATATTAAATTTAAATAATCTGCTTTTGCTGCTACAATTAGTACTACAAAATATATAATATACCTTGCAAAATAGTGGGTTATAGTATATGTCATTGCCCTACCTGATGGCATTTTTACAGCCTTTGATATAGTATTATCTAAAAGCTTGAAATTTAATATACTTATTAAACTGCCAAATATAAGGCCCATCATAATAGGTTTAGGATTTTTAAATATAAAAGCAAATATTCCAACAATTAACAAAACCAATATAATTGTTCTCTTAGCTACTTTAAATACTAAATCATTATTCAAGCTATCACTTCCTCTTATTATTGCCAGCCAATTTGAATATGTTCAGAAATCCTGCCCCCGCCCCTATAATAATTAGGATAATTGCAAAAACTCCATTTGTGCCTAGCTTTTTATCTATGAAGTTTCCTAAATATACTCCTAGCAAAATAGGCGTAATGATAGAAATTCCAATTTGAGAAATCAAGGTTAAATTTTTAAGTACATCTTTATTGCCTTTTTTACCCATATTCATCTCCTCTAGAGATTTATTAAGTATATTTTTACATCTGTCAATAGTATAACACATTTGTTATATGGATTTCTAGAACACAATTAAAATTATATAAAATTTTAACATATAATGCAAGCACTTTAATTTGCTATAGTGAGAACAATGAAAAGATAGTCCCCTTTTTTAAGGACTATCTTTTATTTATATTTCCATTTTAATTAAATCATCTGCTACTATTAATTTCGCTTCCGTTGCAGTTTGAACTTCTTCTACTGTAAATTCTGGATTTATTTCAGTTAAAACGAGTCCCTTATCTGTAACCTTCATTACTCCCATTTCAGTGACTATCATATCTACTTGCCCTGCTGCAGTTAGTGGTAGATTGCATTCTTTTAATATCTTGTGATTTCCCTTTACTGTATGTTCCATAGCTACAATAACTTTTTTTGCTCCAGTTACAAGGTCCATAGCACCACCCATGCCTGGAACCATTTTTCCAGGTATCATCCAGTTTGCAAGATCTCCATTCCCTGCCACTTGAAGAGCTCCAAGCACAGTTATATCGACATGACCACCTCTTATAATTCCAAAGCTTGTAGCACTATCAAAGAACACTCCACCAGGAAGTATAGTAACGCACTGGGCTCCTGCATTTACTATGTTTGGATCCTCTTCTCCAGTAAGTGGTGCAGGTCCTAAACCTATAAATCCATTTTCTGATTGGAAAAATACATTTATTCCATCAGGCACATAGTTGGCAACCATAGTTGGCATACCAATCCCAAGATTTACCACATCGCCTTCTTTTAATTCCTTTGCTACTCTTTTTGCTATAAATTCTTTTATTTGAGATCTATCCATTAAGAGCACCTCCATCAAAAATATAGTTTACGAAGATTCCAGGAGTAACTACATCATTTGGATCTAATTCTCCTACTTCTACTACATTTTCAGCTTCAATTATAGTTACATCCGCTGCAGATGCCATTAAATGATTAAAGTTTCTAGTAGCGCCATAGTAAACTACATTTCCATATTTATCAACAGTCTCTCCTGCTATAAGAGCTACATCTGCTTTAAGTGGCATTTCAAGAAGATACTTTATACCACCTATTTCCATGGTTTCTTTGCCTTCTTCAACCACAGTACCTACTCCAGTTGGAGTCAAAAATCCTCCAAGTCCAGTTCCACCGCATCTAACTTGCTCTGCAAGAGTTCCTTGAGGCACCAATATTACTTCCATTTCACCAGAATTCATTTGAATTCCAGTTTCTTTATTTGTTCCCACATGTGATGCTATTAGTTTTTTAATTTGCTTGTTAACTACAAGCTTTCCAACTCCAATATCTACAAAACCTGAGTCATTGCATATAAGAGTTAAATCCTTAACTCCCTTTTCAACCAATGCATCTATAAGCCTATGTGGAGAACCACATCCCAAAAAACCACCAACCATTATCGTCATACCATCTTCAATATGGCTGATAGCCTCATCAATAGATATACTTTTATTCATTGTAAAACCCCCTTGATTGGACTGCGTCCAAAATTTTGAATTGTGAATTGTGAATTTCGAATTAAAAGCTTTCTTTGGACTCCGCCCAAAGTGTCTTTAATCTTTTGACTTTCATTCACAATTCACAATTTAACATTCACAATTTGCTTGTTAAGCGTTAACGCTTAACAACCACCGCTATTCCCTGTCCTCCACCTATACAAAGTGTTGCAAGGCCTTTTTTATTGTCTCTTTTTTCCATTTCATGTAGTAGTGTAACTAGTATTCTCGCTCCTGATGCTCCTATTGGATGTCCTAGTGCTATTGCTCCACCATTCACATTTACTATATCTGTGTTTAATTTTAAGTCCTTTATTACTGAAAGAGCTTGTGCTGCAAATGCTTCATTTGCCTCTATTAAGTCTAAATCTTCTATAGTCATATTAGCTTTTTCAAGTGCCTTTTTAGTAGCTGGTATAGGCCCTGTTCCCATTATTCTTGGATCTACACCTTTTGAAGCATATGAAACTAAAGTAGCCATAGGAGTAAGTCCTAGTTCCTCTGCTTTTTCTTTTGACATAAGAACAAGAGCTGCCGCACCGTCATTTATTCCCGATGAACTTCCAGCAGTTACTGATCCATCTTTTTTAAATGCTGGTCTAAGTTTTCCCATAGCCTCAATTGTTGCACCAAATCTAGGAAATTCATCTGTATCTACTATTATTGGATCTTTTTTCCTTTGAGGCACTTCAACAGCTACTATTTCATCTTTAAATCTTCCTGATGTAATAGCATGCTCTGCTCTATTTTGACTTTCAACTGATAATGCATCTTGTTCTTCTCTTGTAAGACCATAGTCTTCAACAATATTTTCTGCTGTGTTTCCCATATGATAATCGTTAAATACATCCCATAGACCATCTTTTACCATATAGTCATCTACAACTCCATCACCCATTCTCTGACCCCATCTATTATTCTTTAAAAGATATGGAGCTTGAGACATATTTTCAGTACCACCTGCTACAACTATATCACTGTCTCCACACATAATAGCTTGAGCTGCAAGAGCTACTGTTTTAAGCCCTGATCCACATACCTTGTTAACTGTAAAGCTAGGAACTTCTATAGGTATTCCAGAATGCACTGATACCTGACGCGCTACGTTTTGTCCCTGTCCTCCTTGAAGAACATTTCCAAATATAACTTCATCTACCATACTTGGATCAACATTAGCTCTTTTCATAGCCTCTGTAACTGCTATAGTTCCAAGTCTCACTGCACTAACATCCTTAAATTTACCACCATATGCTCCTACTGGTGTTCTAACTGCTGATACAATAACAACTTCTTTCATCTTATCTCCTCCTGTTTTTTATTTAACTAATTCTATAATATAAAAAGTAATATAAAGAGTAATATAAAAAATAAACAATATTCCTATAGACATTATCATTGCAATTAACATGCCAAGGTAAAGATTGATTTATTTTTTTTCATATAATGCCAATCTAGTTACAATCTCATTTTAACACATTGTATATTTTTTAACAAGTTAGTTTAAAAAAATATAGTGTAGATTATATGATACATTTTATTGATCCTTTTGCAATCATGTATCATATAATCTACACTATAATCTCCATATATGTATCTGATCAGATACATATATGGTCTTTCTAACTACTTTTTATATTTATTTATCTTTTTATACAATGCTGTTCTATGAATTCCCAACTTGTCAGCTGCTAGAGTTTTATTACCACCAGATATATTTAAAGCTTCTTCTATTATTTCTCTTTCTCTATCTATTAATGCATCTTTTAAAAGCGGTATTTTTTTTTCACATTTGATATCTTCTTTACTGGCCTTAGCAATTATACTCTTGGGCAAATGCTCAGGCATAATAGCCTCTCCTGGAGATAAATTTATTGCACGTTCAATTACATTTCTAAGCTCTCTTACATTTCCTGGCCATGTATGTGTTTGAAGTATGCTTATAGTCTTGTCATGAATGGTCTTTGAACCTAGTTGCATTTCAAATAGAAGATCTTCTAATATCTTATCTGAAATCAATTCTATATCTTCTATCCTATCTCTAAGCGGAGGAATCTCTATAGGTACTACATTTAACCTGTAATAGAGATCTTCTCTAAATTTACCTGATTTTATTTGTTCTTCTATATTTTCGTTGGTAGCAGCTATTACTCTAGCATCTAAGGATATTGTCTTGTTACTTCCTATCCTCTCAAACTCCTTAGCCTCAAGCACCCTAAGTATCTTTGCCTGCATATCAAGTGGCATGCTTCCTATCTCATCTAAAAATATAGTTCCTCCAGATGCCTGCTCAAATTTTCCCTTTCGTCCTTCTTTTTTAGCACCTGTAAAAGCACCTCTATCGTAACCAAACAGTTCAGACTCAAGAAGTTCTCTAGGTATTGCAGAACAATTAATAGCTATAAAGCCACCATTTTTTCTATAGCTTGATTTATGTATTGCATGGGCAAATAATTCCTTTCCAGTTCCAGATTCCCCCGTAATTAATACTGTAGAATTTGTATAAGATGCCATCCTAGCAACCTTTTTCAAGTAGTTCATCTTGGAGTTGTTGGTTATAATGCTCTCAAAACTGTATTTAGCCCCTTCTATTCTCTCTATTTCAACCTTATACTTGTTTATTTTTGATTGCAAATCTAAGAGTTGATGTGCAAGTTCCTTGACTTCACTGATATCTTTGAAAAGAACTGTCCCAAAAGCACCCTTTACCTCTCCATCTTTGATTATTGGTATTCTATTGGTTATCATATCGTATCCTTGTATTCTTTGAACATCTCTTATTTCCTTTTTACCAGTCTTGACTATTATATGCATTCGAGTATTTTCAATAATATCTTCAACAGGTAATCCGATTACTTCTTCTTCTTTTATTCCCATAAGTTTTTCATAATTCATCTTTACAATCTTTCCATCAGCATCGACAAGCACATAGCCCTCATATGCATAACTTAAGATCTCATCCAACATATCAATGCTATTCTTAATTTCATCCATTGTACTTGGCACTGAAAAACCCCCTAGGGAGCTAGGCTCACAATTTCCAGCTTCGCTCGATTATATCTACTATTCTCTTACTTGCATTTCCATCTCCGTATGGATTTACTGCTTTTGCCATTTTTTCATATTCAGACTTATTGGATAGAAGGATGTCTAGTTCCGTGTAGAGCTTTTCATAGCTTGTTCCCACTAGCTTTGCAGTCCCTGATTCTATCCCCTCCGGTCTTTCGGTTTCTTCTCTTACTACTAATACCGGCTTTGCAAGAGTCGGAGCTTCTTCTTGAAGTCCACCTGAGTCTGTAACCACTATATGAACCTTTGCCATTAAATTTGTAAAAGGTTCATAATCCAATGGCTCTATTATATAAACTCTATCATTAGAAGCAAGTATCCCATTTGCTATATCTCTCACCTTTGGATTTAAGTGAATTGGAAATACCACCTCTACATCTTTATATTTCCCTACTATATCATTTACAGCAGAAAATATATTTTCCATAGCTTTGCCTATATTTTCTCTTCTATGAGAAGTAAGCAGTATCACTCTTTTATTCACATAGTCAAGCTTGTTTAACCGGTCTACTTGAAATATATAATCTTCTTCCACTGTGTATTTTAAAGCATCTATAACAGTATTTCCAGTTATAAATATTTTTTCATCTGGATAATCTTCCTTGAGCAAATTTTGTCTATTTCTCTCTGTAGGTGCAAAATGAAAATCAGTAAGTATGCCAGTGAGCTTTCTATTTGCTTCTTCTGGATATGGTGAATAGATATTCCCACTCCTAAGTCCTGCCTCTACATGCCCTATCTTTATCTTTTGATAGAAGGCTGCAAGTGCACCTGAAAAAACAGTAGTAGTATCTCCCTGGACAAGAAGTATATCTGGCTTTTCCTTCTTAATTACATCTTCAAGCCCTAGTAGTGCCCTAGTGGTTATTTCTGTCAAAGTCTGACCCGGCGAAAATATATCCAAATCATAATCAGGAGATATTTGAAATAAATTCAACACTTGATCTAGCATCTCTCTATGTTGGGCAGTGATGCATACAATACTTTCTATCCCTTGTCGCTTTTCCAATTCCTTTACTATAGGAGCCATTTTAATCCCCTCTGGCCTAGTTCCAAACACAGTCATTACCTTCATTAAATCACTCCTTTCTGCAGTCTTCACTCTAGGTGGCTAGCTATCTCTTTTCAAAAAATCCTAATCTCACCGCAAATAATACTGCTAGTACTATCATTGACATGGCTAGATATACTGATTGTTTGCTATTTGCTCCTGATATTAGGATGGCAAATATTCCAAATATAGCTGACAATCCGTAGAGAATAAGTACGGATTTTTTCTGAGAAAATCCTCTATTTAGTAGTCTGTGGTGCAGATGTCCTTTATCTGCTGCCGCCACTGATTGTCCATTTAATAATCTCCTACAAATTGCAAATGTCGTATCAAATATAGGCACTCCTAGAATAAGTATAGGTGCAATTACGGCTATAGCTGCAGCACTCTTCATTACTCCCTCAATAGATATGACAGCTAACATAAATCCCAAAAACATAGCTCCAGTATCACCCATGAAAATTTTGGCAGGGTTGAAATTAAAGGGTAAAAATCCCAAGCAAGCACCAGCTACACTTGCTGCAAGTATTATAACACTTGTATAATTAAACCTGGCAGCCACTATCATAAGAGACAAACTCGATATCATAGCTACTCCTGCTGAAAGTCCATCTAATCCATCTATGAAATTAAGTGTATTTGTAATGCCCACCACCCAAAAAATCGTGATGGGAATAGATAGCCAGTTTAAGTATACTAGCCCACTTCCATTTGCAAAGGGATTTGTAATAAAATCTATCTTTACATCTCCAAATATAAGTATAATAGCTGCTAATATCTGAAATAGCATCTTATACTTGGGTTTAAGTTCTTTTATATCATCTACTATACCAGCTATTATTATCACAAGTCCACCAAGCAAAATAGAAATTGTAGTCCTATCTATTGGCATAAAAGCAAGTATGCCTGCAAACACTCCAATAGCTATGGCTAGTCCACCTATAAGAGGCATAGGCTCTTTGTGTACTCTTCTATTGTCCTTTGGAATATCTACAGCATCTATTTTAAATGCTAATCTTCGGACTATGGGAGTTGTAATCGATGATAAAAGTGCTGCCAATATAAATGGTACAACAAACAAGTTCATCTCAATCTCTCCCTCTATTTAGTACCAAACAATCTATCTCCAGCATCTCCAAGGCCTGGTATTATATAGGCGTGCTCATTTAATTTTTCATCTAATGCTGCAACATAAATATCTACATCTGGATGTGAAGTCTTGACCTTTTCTACTCCTTCAGGTGCTGCAATAAGACATACAAGCCTAATTGACCTTGCTCCTTTTCCCTTTAAAAAATCAATAGCTGCTGTTGCAGATCCTCCTGTTGCAAGCATAGGATCTAGTACTATTAGTTCTCTTTCCTCTATATCCTGTGGCAACTTACAGTAATACTCTACAGGCATTAAAGTCTCTGGATCTCTATAAAGTCCAATATGCCCAACCCTAGCTGCTGGAAGAAGCTTTAGCATTCCATCTACCATTCCAAGTCCAGCTCTAAGAATAGGAATAAGTCCTACTTTCTTACCTGATATAAGCTCTGATTTCATAGTTTGTATAGGCGTTTCTATTTCAACTTCTTCCAATGGAAAATCTCTGGTTACCTCATAGCCCATCAACATAGAAATCTCTGTCACTAATTCTCTAAATTCCTTTGATCCAGTATTCTTATCACGAATATAAGTTAATTTGTGCTTTATAAGTGGATGATCAAATACTACTACTTTTGCCATATAAAAAACTCCCTTCTAGTTATAGCGATATCTTTCTGCTCTTCTCAAAAGATTATATCACAAATTAAGCTTCTATTTCATTAATTTTATTTACTCTTCGCTGATGTCTCCCACCAGCAAACTCAGATTTAATCCATATAGATACTATCTCCATTGCCAAATCCCTTCCAAGTACCCTACCACCAAGTGCAAGCATATTAGCATCATTGTGTTCTCTACTCATTCTAGCAGAGTAGCTATCCCCACAAAGTGCACATCTAATACCCTTGACTTTATTTGCAGCAAGGGATATTCCTATACCTGTACCGCATATAACTATTCCCTTATCTACTTCTCCATTTGCTACAGCTTCTCCTACCTTTTTGCCGTAATCTGGATAATCTACACTTTCCTTTGAATTAGTACCATAATCAATATACTCTATATTTTCTCCTTGTAAATATTCCTTTATCTGCTCTTTTAATTCATAGCCACCATGGTCGCTTCCTATACCTATTTTCATCTTTTCCCTCCTGTTTTATAGCTTCATCTCTCTGATTGCCTGGTATATTTCATCTCTTGTATGCTTGTATATTTCTATATCTCCGCCATAAGGATCAGCGATATCATTTTTAAATCCATATACATATTCAAGTAGTGTAAAAGTCTTGCCCTTTGCAATTTCATATTTATCTTCTATAAACTTCTTATGAGAACATCCCATAGCAAGTATTATATCTGCACTTATTATATCATCCTCAGTCAAGCTCTTGGATCTATAATTTGATATATCTATCCCTATTTCACTCATGACTTTTGTAGAATTTTGAGAAATAGGACTAGCATCTTGAGCAAATATTCCAGCAGAAGCAACCTTTATATCTAATTTTTTTCTATAGGCTATCTCTCTTAATATTCCCTCTGCCATTGGGCTCCTGCAAGTGTTCCCTGTGCATACAAATAAAATACGCATATTTTACCTCCATTTACAATTCTACAATTTTACCCGATGCTGCCTTTTTAAGTCTATTCATAATAGCAGAACCCAAATGAGAGCTGTCAATTGATTCTGCAAGTATTATATCTACATCTTCTTGGTCAAATGCCCTTAGAGTATTAAATAAATTATGGGCTATAATTGTTTCTTTACTTCTACTGCCCAAGGACATTATAATGGCATGTCTATACATAGCTTCTGTCTCATCTGTACACATTAT
>CAYRYO010000009.1:10161-21435 GCA_964428475.1 uncultured Tissierellaceae bacterium | reverse complement strand
CCCGATATATTAGCAGAAGGTGCTGCTATTGGAGTTTGTGACATTTGAATCAGGCTAATAGCTATTTGATTGTCGGGCATTCTAATTGCTACAGTTTCAAGTCCAGCTGTGACTATATCTGGAACACAAGCTGATCTTTTAAAGAGAATGGTAAGCGGTCCAGGCCAAAATTTATCTATGCAGGCTCTTGCAATATCAGATATCTCTTCTACCAAGATTTCTACCTGTTCTATCCCGTAAACATGTAGTATAAGTGGATTATCTGCAGGTCTATCCTTGGCTTTAAATATCTTGGCTACTGCCATGCCATCTAAGCCATTTGCACCTAATCCATAAACTGTTTCTGTAGGAAATGCAACTATTCCACCAGATTTAATAATACTTGCCGCCTGTTTTAATCCTTCTCCCTTAATATTGTTTGAATCTACTTTTATTGTAATCGTATTCATACTTTTCCTCTATTCTATGACTTTACACCATTATATAATATTACAAGTGAATTGACAATTCAAGACTGCTTTTCATTCCAAGCAATATATCTCTTTAATTGCATTATAATCGAAGGTCTAACAGCATATAATTTATTGAGGTGATTGATTTGAGTAATATATATATAGGGCTTATTGGACTTTTAGTAGGGGTAGTAGGCACTGGACTTGGAGGAATCTTGGCTATTGCAATAAAGAAAACTAATAAAATATATAGTTTTTTAATGGGTCTTACTGGTGGATTTATACTTTTTATAGTGAGTTTCCATCTATTCCCCGAAGCATTTTACCTAGGAGGGGTAGAACTCACCATATTTGGGACTGTTTTAGGTATATCCATCATATTAGGCATTGAAGTCTTATTAGATAAGTTTTCTTTTCTTCCTTTTATGAAGACTGGCCTTATACTGGGGATTGGAATAGCCATACATAATTTCCCAGAGGGCTTAGCTTTAGGATCTACCTTGGTAGGAGTATCGGACTTTGGTATAATGCTTTCATTTGCAATGCTTCTTCACAATATTCCAGAAGGTATGACTATGGCTATACCACTTAGTTTAAATAGAACAAATAAGTTTAAAATACTTCTACTATCAATGCTAACAGGAATACCTACAGGGCTTGGAGCTTATCTTGGTGCATCCCTTGGAGCTATGTCAAATAACATAGTACCTATTAGTTTGTCAATGGCTGGTGCTATTATGCTCTATATAGTATGCGATGAAATCGTTCCCAAGGGCAAGAGCTTATACCAGGGGAAAATTTCTAGTGTAGCTGTGGTAGTAGGATTTATTCTTGGAATTGTTATCTATTTCAAATAAAACAGGAGTTAAATGCTTGTATGTAAAAAAACTAAAAGATACATCTCAAGTATTTCTACCTGTGATGTATCTTTTTTTATTCGCTCCCCAATTTTTTAGCTTGGTCTGATGTTATAAGTGAATCTATCATTTCGTCTAAATCTCCATCTGTAAAGCTTCCAAGTTTGTGAAGCGTTACATTTATTCTGTGGTCTGTTACTCTTCCCTGTGGGAAATTATAGGTTCTTATTCTCTCAGATCTATCACCTGTACCCACTTGGCCTTTTCTTTCCTCGGCTATCTCTGCTGCTTGATCACTTAGCATCTTGTCATATATTCTCGTTTTTATTATCTTCATAGCCTTTTCTTTGTTCTTTGTCTGACTCTTCTCATCTTGACATGAAACTACTAGTCCAGTTGGAAGATGGGTAATTCTAATAGCTGAGTCTGTGGTGTTTACGTGTTGTCCACCTGCTCCAGATGCCCTATAGGTGTCTACCTTTAAGTCTTTAGCGTGTACATCTATATCTACATCTTCTGCTTCTGGAAGTACTGCTACAGTGGCTGTAGATGTGTGAATTCTACCACTTGATTCAGTTTCAGGAACTCTTTGTACCCTGTGAACTCCAGATTCATACTTAAGTCTACTATATGCACCCTTACCTTTAATCATAAATATAACTTCTTTGAATCCACCAATACCTATTTCATTGGTACTCATTATTTCTGTTTTCCATCTATTTCTCTCTGCATATCTAGAATACATCCTAAATAATACTCCTGCAAATAGTGAGGCTTCATCTCCACCTGCACCACCACGTATTTCAACAATTACGTTTTTGTGATCATTTGGATCAGTTGGAATTAGGAGGACTCTTAGATCTTCTTCTATATTTTCTAGATTCTCAGTGAGTTCTTTTACCTCTTCCTTTACCATTTCCTTCATATCATCATCAAGCTTGGTCCTAAGCATTTCTTCTGCTTCTTCTAGGCTTTCTCTTGTATCAACAAATTCTCTATATTTAAATACTATCTGTTCAATTTCTGCATGTTCAATCATAAGCTTTTGCCATTTTTCACTATTACTAATTATTTCTGGATCTATTACCTGCTTCCCAAGTTCTTCATATCTTTCTTCTATTGAAACCAATTTATCAAGCACATCATCACTCCTATCAAGACTAAATTACATTTATATATCTATTATTCTAACTTTTCTTTTGTTTTATTTATTATTATAGATCCCACCGCTCCTATAAATATCAAATATATTGGACTAATGCCTGCAAATACTATTATGGTCGCAGTCATAAAAGAAACAATAGTTCTCTTATATCCAAAGTTGGCACTTTTCATTAAACTATATACTGCCGACAATATAAGTGCTACTATTGCAGGTCTAATGCCTAGAAATATCTTTTCTACTAGCTGGTTATTTCTAAATTGAAAGAAGAACTTTGCAATAGTGAGTATTATAATAAAAGATGGAAGTACAGTTCCAAGGGTGGCAACTACAGCTCCTGAAAAACCTTTTATCTTGTATCCTACATAGATGCTAGTATTTACTGCAATAGCACCAGGTGCACCCTGCGACAGTGATATAGCATCTAAAAACTCATCTTCTCTCATCCATCCTTTTTTTACTGACACTTCTTCTTTTATGATAGGTATCATGGCATATCCTCCACCAAAAGTGAAGGCTCCTATCTTGAAAAATGTCAAAAACATTTCAAATAGCATCTCTTCACTCCTTTCAGTAAATAACAATACCCATGATTCCTGCTAATAATATACTAAAAATAGGATTTAACTTTTTAAATGAGACTGCATAAAAAATTATCATTGCTATTAAAACACTCTTTATATCTATAAAAGCATTTTTCCCCACAGTAACAGCTGCAGCTCCTATAAGTCCAAGCACTATAGGCCTAATACCTGCAAATATCCATCCTACATAGGGTGAGTTTTTAAATTTAACCACAAAGTGAACTATCAAACTCATAACTATAAATGAAGGAAGTACAACTGCAAATGTTGCTGTAATAGATCCTAATACGCCTGCAAGCTTATATCCCAAAAAAGTTGCAGAATTAATGGCTATGGGCCCTGGAGTCATTTCTGCAATCGCTAGTATATCTATAAATTCCTTGGTAGTAAGCCAACCATGTGCTATTATTTCTTCTTCTATCAATGGAAGCATAGCATATCCTCCACCAAAACTAAATGCTCCTATTTTGAAAAAGGATGCAAATAATTTCATTATCAATATCACAAAAATCACCACCTATCGAAAACCAAGAACTACCCTATCGTTTCCAGATAAATCCTTTAATATACTTATATCCCTAAATCCATTATTTTCAAACATTTCTTTTACACTTTCTCCTTGATTGTAGCCTATTTCATATATTAAAAGTCCATTTGGGGCTAAATAATCCCTAGCTCCAAATGAAATCTCTCTATAAAAGTCAAGTCCATCTCTTCCACCATCTAATGCAATCCTAGGTTCAAATTCTTTTACTCCTATATCTAAGGTGTCTATTACATTACTTTCTATGTAGGGTGGATTGGAAACTATTATATTAAATTTTCCATCTATATTATTTGTTTCTAAAGCTTTAAATAAATTTCCTTTTAAAAATACTGCCTTTTCAAGACCCAATCTATCTTTGTTTGTATTTGCAATTCTATATGCATCTTCTGATATATCTACTCCATATACATTTGCATTTTTACAATAATATGCAATGCTAAGAGAAATAGCACCACTTCCAAAGCCTAAATCCAATACTCTAAGGTCTTCACCTTTGTATTGTCTTTCTATATACTTTATTATATATTCTACTAGAGTTTCAGTGTCTGCCCTTGGTATCAAAACTCCATCTTCAACCATAAAATCTATCCCCATAAACTCCTTTTCACCAAGTATGTACTGAATGGGATAGCCACTTTGCCTTTTATATGTAAGCCTTAAAAATTCCTCACCTATGGAGTCAGAAACTTCTCTGTCTCCATAGGTGAAGATATAAGTCTTATCTACATCTAGAAGTTTTGAGATGATTAAAATAGATTCATTTATCTCTATATTAGAACTTCTCAAAAGATCATTTATCCTTACCATTTATCTTCCTCTTTATCCTCTGTGAGTACAGCTTCTAATGCCTCTATAGCTACTTGAATTTGAGATGCATCCGGTTCCTTAACTGTAGCCCATTTTTGTATCATTAGGCCTGGATATGATAGATAATATGCAAGGTGTGAATTGCTTTTTCCTATCAATTTATTTATCTCATAAGCTATCCCCGCAATTACAGGAAACATAAGCACTCTAACTAAAAGTCTTTGAAGTGGATTTGGCCATCCAAAGAAAGAAAGCACCAATATACTCACTACCATAACCATAAATAAAAAACTAGTACCGCATCTGGGATGTAGTATAGGATATTTCTTTACATTTTCTACAGTTAATTCTTCTCCATTTTCATAGCAATGTATAGTCTTGTGTTCTGCCCCGTGATACTCAAATACTCTCTTTATATCTTCAAGTTTTGATACACTTACTATATATATTAAAAATATAGCTATCCTAACTCCACCTTCAATCAAGTTTAAAACTATAGAATTAGATATCTTGCCTTTTATAAAATTAGTTAAAATAGTAGGAAGTATCATAAATATTCCCACTGCTAAGACCACTGACATAATAACAGCAAATATCATTTCAACATCTTCGGCCTTATCTTTAAATATTTTTTGCGTGAAAGTCTCCTTAGCACTGACCTCTTGATCTTCTTCAAAAAACTCTGCAGAATACATAAGTGCTTTGGTTCCTATAGTCATAGCTTCTACAAGACCTACTACACCTCTTAAAAAGGGTAGTGTAAATATCTTGTGCCTCATACCTAGAGTATTTAACTTTTCTACTTTAAGCTCTGTTTCGCCATCTGGTTTTCTAACAGCGATAGCTGTCTCCTTTGGTCCTCGCATCATTATTCCTTCTATTAGAGCTTGACCTCCAATACTGGTCATATGAACAGGAACTCTATTTAAATCCTTAATCTTCATCTACTCACCCCTAAAAAATAAAGGTTAGATGCTTTTGCAACTAACCTAGTCTACTCAAGAAATTAATCCATATTGTATTTTTTCTTGAATTTTTCAATACGTCCACCACGTTCAGCAAATTTTTGACGTCCTGTATAAAATGGATGACATTCTGAACAAACCTCTACTTTTAATTCATCTTTAACAGAACCAGTTGTAAATGTATTTCCACAGGCACATTTTACAGTAGCCTCTTTATAATCTGGATGAATGTTTGCTTTCATTGATTTCACCTCTTTCCGACTGCTAATATATACTAAAAACTTATTTAACATATTTCAACCATTAAATTATAGCATATTATATATTTGTTTTCAAGCTAAAACCTAAGTTTATTTTTCATATTATCTATAAACTCATCATTATTATCTGTTTTCATTAAGTTTTTAATTAGAGTTTCTGTTACTTCTTGATTTGGAGAATTATTCATAGCCTTTCTAATATTCCAAATGGTCTCTAATTCTATTTTAGATAATAGAAGTTCTTCTTTTCTAGTGCTGGATCTACTTACTTCTATGGCTGGGAATATCCTCTTTTCAGAAAGTTTCCTATCTAAATGTATTTCCATATTTCCAGTTCCCTTAAACTCTTCAAATATTACATCATCCATTCTACTTCCAGTATCAATAAGGGCTGTAGCTAAAATAGTAAGAGATCCACCTTCTTCTAACTTTCTAGCTGCACCAAAAAAACGCTTGGGCTTGTGCAGGGCTCCTGGATCTAGCCCTCCAGAAAGAGTTCTACCACTTGCAGGAATAGTTAAATTGTAAGCCCTAGCAAGTCTTGTGATACTATCCAACAATACTACCACATCTTTGCCATGTTCCACAAGTCTTTTTGCTCTTTCAAGTACAATTTCTGCTACCTTTGTATGATGCTGGGGAAGTTCATCAAATGTAGAATACACTACATCTCCCCTTACAGATCTTTTCATATCTGTAACTTCCTCTGGTCTTTCATCTATCAAAAGAACTATTATCTCTACTTCGGGATGATTTTTAGATATGGCATTAGCTACCATTTTCAAAAGAGATGTCTTACCAGCTTTTGGTGGTGACACTATCATCCCCCTTTGACCTCTTCCAATCGGGGATATAAGATCAATCATTCTGCTCGCAAGTTCATCTTTGCTTGTCTCAAGTCTGAGCCTTTCTTGAGGATATATTGGAGTTAGACTATCAAAATTCGGTCTTTTTGTTGCTAATTCTGGATTCATATCATTTACAGATTTTATATATAAGAGAGCATTATATCTTTCACCAGCATTCGGATCCCTAGTTACTCCATATACCTTGTCTCCTGTCTTAAGTTTAAATCTTCTAATTTGAGAAGGTGACATATAGATATCTTCTTCTCCAGACAAATAATTATCAGATCTTAAAAATCCATACCCATCCTGATGAATTTCAAGTATTCCACCCGCTAGATTTATTTCATCCATATTTTCTATTTCTTCAGTAACCTTACTTGGAAGATCATCCATATCTATTTCATTTGAACTTTTATCTATTTGTATGTCTTGAGTTTGATCTGGAGATTTTCCACTTGATATGATTTTAATAAGTTCTTCTTTTTTGTATTTATAGGGACTTGGTATATTGAGCGACTTGGCTATTTCTCTCAAGTCTACTAATTTCTTCTTCGATAATTCAGTTTCATTCAAACTTTTAACACCTCCTGCTGATTGTAAAGAAGATTTGCGACAGACTATATTCTGTCGCATTTTCTTTTATAAATTTATTTTGCATACTTTGGTTTTTTATCTAATTTATGAGTGGATTCTATAAATCTAATGGTACCTGTTTCTGAACGAAGTACAAGCGAATGAGTCGTTGCAGTATTGTGCTCATTAAATTTGACACCATCTAAAAGCTCACCATATGAAACACCTGTAGCTGCAAAAAGCACTTCATCTCCTTTTACCAAATCATCAAGATAATATACCTTTTCACAGTCTGCACCCATATCAATACATCTCTTTTTTTGTTCATCTGTTACAGGATAAAGAATACCTTGATGTTCGCCATCTATACACTTAAGTGCTGCAGCTGCAATAACACCCTCTGGTGCTCCGCCAATTCCCATCATCATATCTACTCCTGAATAATCAAAGCATGTAGATATAGCACCTAGTACATCACCATCACTAATCATCTTGATTCTGGCTCCAACTCTTCTGATTTCTTTTATTAAATCATCGTGTCTAGGCCTATCAAGCACTATTACAGTTACATCAGATACTTCTTTTTCAAGAGCCTTGGCTACATTTTTTATATTTTCTTCTACACTTGCATTGATATCTACACAGCCCTTCGCCTTGGGTCCTACTGCTATTTTCTTCATATAAGTATCTGGTGCATGAAGAAGGCAACCTTTTGGTGCTATAGCTACTACTGAAAGAGCGTTTGGAAGTCCATTTGCAACAGACCTGGTTCCATCCAATGGATCAACTGCAATATCCACTTTCAAGCTATTTTCCTCGCCTTTACCTATTTGCTCCCCAATATAAAGCATAGGAGCTTCATCCATCTCACCCTCACCAATTACAACAGTGCCATCGATGTTTAGAGTATCAAACATCCTTCTCATACCATCTACAGCTGCTTGATCTGCTGCATTTTTATCTCCTCTACCCATCCACTTTGCACTTGCTAATGCTGCGGCTTCTGTTACTCTTGCTAGATTTAACGATAAATTTCTATCCATCTTATCACTCCCTATTTGTTTTCTATGCCCTTCCAGTCCATCAAAAACCTATCTATTCCTATATCTGTAAGCGGATGTTTTAACATTTGATCAAATACCTTGTAGGGAATAGTCGCTATGTGAGCCCCAGCCTTGGCTGAATCTAATACATGCATAGGATGCCTGATGCTTGCAGATATTATCTCACAATCTATACCATGTATATCAAAAATATCAGCTATATCTCTTACTATATCCATTCCTTCATTTGTTATATCATCTAGTCTGCCAACAAAAGGGCTTACATAGCTTGCACCTGCACGAGCAGCTAAAAGTGCCTGATTTGCTGAAAATATAAGGGTTACATTAGTTCTTATTCCCTCACTATTTAAGACCTTTACAGCCTTTAACCCTTCTTTTGTCATTGGAATCTTGATTATAATATTTTTGTGAATCTTGGCTAAATCTCTAGCCTCTTCTAGCATCTCCTCTGAATTTAGAGAGATTACTTCTGCACTAATAGGACCATCTACTATATCTGTAATTTCCTTAACTACGTCTTTGAAAACTTTGCCTTCTTTTGCTATTAAACTTGGATTTGTAGTTACACCACATATTACTCCCCAGTCATTTATCTCTTTAATTTCATCAATATTTGCAGTATCTATAAATAGTTTCATATAATCACTCTCTCCTTACTTCCAAGCCTTTCCTGCTGATCCAAAAATATTCATTTTTTCTATTATTTTTGCCTTCATTGCAGCTTTTGCTGGTCCTAGTATTTTCCTTGGATCGATTTCATCTGGTTTTTCATTTAGAAAATCTTTAACACCATCCGAAAATGCAACTCTAAGATCTGTGTCTATATTTATCTTGGTTATTCCTAATGGCACTGCTTTTTTAATTGATTCTTCTGGTACTCCAGATGATCCATGAAGCACTAATGGAGCATCCACTTTACTCCTTATTTCTTTGATTATATCATACTCTATCTTTGGAATTCCCTTATATACTCCATGAGCAGTACCTACAGCAATAGCTAGAGAATCTACTCCCGTTTCTCTTACAAACCGCTCTGCCTCATCCGGATTAGTAAATGTAGCATCTCTTTCATCCACAGTTATATCATCTTCTGTACCACCGATCTTACCAAGCTCTGCCTCTACAGATACCCCAACTGCATGCGCTACTTCTACTACCTTTTTTGTATAGGCTATATTTTCCTCTAGAGGAAACTTAGAAGCATCTATCATTACAGAAGTAAATCCATGTCTAATACAAAGCATTATCTGTTCAAAATCCGTACCATGATCCAAATGCAATGCAACTGGCACTTTTGCATTTCTAGCAGCTAATTTTCCAAGAGCTGCTATATACTCTACTCCCCCATACTTAAGTCCACCTTGACTAGCCTGAAGTATAACTGGAGAATTTGTTTGCTCTGCAGCCTCTACAATAGCCTGCACTATCTCCATATTATTAACATTGAAGGCTCCTACCGCATATCCATTCTTTTGAGCATCTAATAATATTTCTTTTCCTGTTACCAACATTTCTATTCCTCCAATCCTTTATACTACTTATTATATCAGATTTCTCATTTATTACCTACAAAAAAAAGAAATAAACAAGCTTTTTTATATTTATTAAAAAATGAAGATGTCTAAATCCAATATATATTAGATTTAGACATCTTGGTTTACACTCTTTTCTTAAGACCTAGTATTTCTCTTGCTTCATCTGGGCTTGCTATTTCACGTCCCATTTCATTTGCAACTCTAACAACCTTTTCAACTAATTCGCCATTAGATTTTGCAAGAACCCCTCTTGAAAGATAAATATTATCTTCAAATCCTACTCTTACATGTCCTCCCATAGCCATTCCTATCATAGCCATAGGCAATTCATGCCTTCCAACTCCTGCAACAGTCCAAGTAGACCCTTGTGGTATACTGTCTACCATAAAAGCTAAATCCCTTGCAGTAGCTGTCATCTGAACTCCAAGTACAAAGTCAAAATGCATAGGTTTCTTTATAAAGCCTTGCTTTTCAAATGCAATTGCATAATCAATCATGCCTTTATCAAATACTTCTATCTCTGGCTTAACTCCTCTTTCTATCATAAGCCTACCAAAGTTTTTAATAGTATTCTCTGTATTTGTAAATACTTCATCTCCACCAAAGTTAAGAGTACCACAATCAAGAGTCGCCATCTCAGGCCCTAGCTCTGTAGGCTGAAGTCTTTCTTCATCAGTCATTCCAACAGCACCACCTGTAGAAGGCTGGATAATTACATCCGGGCATCTTTTGTATATTTCATCCATACATGCCTTGAATCTAGCCTTGTCCTGAGTAGGAGTTCCGTCATCTTCTCTTACATGAAGATGAATTATACTAGCACCAGCCTTGTAAGCAGACTCCGCTTCTCTACCTATTTCTTCAACTGTATAAGGAACATAAGGACTATGGTCCTTAGTAACTTCCGCCCCACAAATAGCAGCGGTAATAATCAACTTTTCCATATCTCAACCTCCTAAATTTATATATCCTATATCCCAGATAAACTTATCCTCTTTGTTTATCCTTAGGCACTACACACGTTCCCTCTGCTCTTGCAACTACTATTGGCTCTTCAAGCACATCACATGCTGAATCACTTATATCTGTTCTTGGAACTATTACTTTTCTTGCTTCAAACTTCATCTTTCTTGAGCTGTTTCCAACCTTAGTGATTTCTCCTACTGCTTCAATGAAATCTCCCGCATAAACTGGAGCTGTAAACTCTACATTTTCATATGCTACAAATAATCCTTCATCTCCATCATTTCTTATTAAGAGCTCTGTAGCAACATCTCCAAACAAAGCTAACATCTTCGCACCATCCACTAGATTCCCACCGTAATGTGCATCTTGAGTACTAAGTCTTAATCTAATCATAACCTTCTCCATGAAATCCCTCCACTACTTATATTTGAATATATTATAGCATATTGACAAGTGTCTAACAAGTAGTATCAATAATCTCTTCAGTCATACTTTAGATGGATTACAAAATTAACTTTATCAGTTATAGTGCATATATTATATTTTCAAAGTTTATAGACAACTTTCTGATTACAAAGTATAATTAAAATATTATACTTTAATTATATTGTAACCCTTTTTAATTAGCTATTGTGGTAAAATTATATAAGATAT
>CAYRYO010000009.1:6689-10061 GCA_964428475.1 uncultured Tissierellaceae bacterium | reverse complement strand
ACAAGCATTCTTTTAGCAACAATATTGATATTAACCGGGATTCCAACAGAGGGATTAGCCGTAGGAGAGGACATCCCGCTACCAGCACCGATAATCGAAGTTCCAAATCTTACAGTTACAAGTCAAAATACTTATACTGCAAAAGCTGGTGAAGTTGTAGATATAAGAGTTAGTCTTAAAAATACAAGTAGATACTATGCCACAGATATATCAGCTTCAATAAACGGTGATCCAACTGGCACCGTATATTCTGATGGTTCTAGCTATGACAGTATCAGAAATTTAAGAGATGGATCAACAGATGACCTGTCTTTTAAGGTTAAAGTAGCTGATTCAGCAGAAGGTGGAAACTATAAACTAGAACTAAATGTAACATATTACAATGATGCACGTTGGGATGAAACATCTAAGAAATATACTTTAACTGAAACCATAAATATAAGAGTACCTAAAAAAACAAGCAAACCTCAAGTATTGGTTAGTAAAGTAGATATAATGCCTTCTGATGTAGTGAAGCCTGGTGAAATCATAGCAGTAGGTTTTAATCTAGAAAATGTGGGAGAGGAAATAGCCAAAGATGTTAAAATCAGTCTAGAAGGACTATCTAGTGATGGATTCACATTAGCACAAGGCGTTAACTATACAACTGTACCATCTATAGGTGCAGGAAAATCTTCCTATTTATATTTTGAACTTAAATCACTAAAAACCATTAAAAAAGGTAGCTACGAACTCACTTTAAATCTAAGCTACAAAGATAGTGACAATGAAATCATCTCAGACAAAAGTACGTTTTTCATCACATCTACAGCTGGTGAAAAGGAAAATCAATCTAGCTTAATAATAGAAAACTTAAGTTACCCAACAGGAACTATTACTAGAAATACAGCTTTAGATGTAAAATTTACCGTTAGAAATAAGGGCAAATTAAAAGCAAGCAATATAATTGTAAAAGCCAATTCTTCTGATCCTTCAGGAGTAGTTCCAAAATCAGTAAGCATAGTAAAGATAGATTCATTGCAACCCGGAGCATCTCAAGAAATTAATTTTGAATTTTTAACTACAAATTCTGCTGAAACTAAAAATTATCCTATAGAACTTATAGTAGAATATGAAGATGAACTCACTGAAAAAGGTGAAAAACATAGCTTTAATCAATTTGTTGGAGTATTTTCTAAGGCACCAAAAGAAGAAGACCCAGATGATGCAAAGAAGTATGTCCCAAAACTTATAATAGATAAATATAACTTTGAACCAAATATCGTCAAAGCAGGAGAAACCTTTGAACTAACTCTAAGCTTTTTCAATACTAACCAAAGCAAATCTGTAAGGAATATAAAAATATTTTTAACTTCTGAACCTGGTTCAACTACAAATAAAGAACTAGATAGTGGATCAGTATTTACACCGGTAAATAGCTCGAATACATTTTTTATAGATTCAGTATCAGCTAAGAAAACTGTGGAAAAGAAAATAACCATGTTTACTATTCCAGATGCCCTAGCAAAGACTCATACCATAACAGCCAATCTCGAGTATGAAGATAGCGAAGGAAATGCATATGAAGCCAAAGAACTAATAGGAATACCTGTAGTTCAAAAATCAAAATTAGAAGTTGGAGAACTAAATTACTTCCCAGATGCAACTGTAGGCGAAGCAGTGCCTCTTTCAGTGGAATTTTATAATACTGGAAAGTCAACATTATACAATCTAATGGTAAAATTAGAAGGAGATTTCCAAACTGAAAATGGACAACAATATGTAGGTAATTTTGAAAATGGCGGAAGCAATTACTTTGACGGAACATTAATACCAACTGAAGCAGGAGAGCTTAAAGGTGCTTTAGTATTCACATATGAAGATTCCACAGGTGAAACAAACGAAGTAAGAGAAGAATTTAGCCTTAATATAATGGAAATGCCACCAATGGACGAATTCTCAGATATGGATCATATGCCAGTTGAGAAAAAAAGCATCTTCAAATCACCTTGGCTATGGA
This sequence comes from uncultured Tissierellaceae bacterium, assembly GCA_964428475.1. GTDB lineage: Bacteria > Bacillota > Clostridia > Tissierellales > Tissierellaceae > JARICQ01. Next base: position 8,062 of record CAYRYO010000009.1, on the reverse strand, counting down.
TTATAGTTATTGCTGGCTTAGTTGGTGGTGGAATATTCCTTAAGAAGAAGAAAAAAGAAAAAAAAGAAAAGGAAATGGCTTTAGATGAATAATATAGATTTATTTTTGATGGGATTTCAAAACCTGTGGAGAAGAAAACTTAGAACCTTTTTAACGGTACTAGGAGTAATAATAGGTGCAAGTTCTATTATAATTATGCTTAGTCTAGGATTTGGTATGACTGCTTCTTTTGAAAATATGATATCTGAATGGGGAGATTTAACCACTATAACCGTAAGACAAGAATGGGGTGGTGAATCTATGCCTGGCAAAAAGATACCAAAAAGAGATGATAAAGCAATAGCTAATTTTAAAGCACTATCCAACGTAGCAGCTGTAACCCCCGTACTCAGTGTCTCAGGGACTTTAACAGCTGGCAGATATCAAGCCTGGACTACTATGTATGGAATTGATCCAGCTACTATGGAAGATTTCGGATATGAGGTATCTGATGGAAGACTTTTAAACGGTGGCGATAAGCTAGCAATAGTATCTGGTTGGGAAATGAAAAATTATTTCAGAGATCCAAAGTCAAAAGTATATCGAGAAGTTACGGTAGATTTGATGAAGGATAAAATCACCTTCGCTTTAGAAGGAGACTATGCCCCTCCTGGTAGTGCTGAAAGTAAACCACCCAAAGAATATAGTTTAAAATCAGTAGGTGTATTTAAAGAAGGAAACTATGACACTAGTTACGGAACATATATGGCTATTGATGAATTGCAAAAAATCGTGAAGGAAAATGAAAGAAGTCAAAGAAATCAACAGGCTAATAAAAAAAGCAAAGAATATGATGAAATAAAAATAAAAGTAAATGATATAGATAATGTTGCAGCTGTTCAAGAAGTTATAAAAGAATTAGGATTCTATGCAACTAGTTACAATGATCAATTAGATTCATTTAAAGAACAAGCCTTGGTAATCCAAGCAGTGCTTGGAGGTATAGGTGCTATATCTCTACTTGTAGCAGCTATAGGTATTACAAACACTATGATAATGAGTATATATGAAAGAACCAAGGAAATAGGAGTCATGAAAGTAATAGGAGCATCTATTAAAGATATAAAAAGACTCTTCCTATTTGAATCAGCACTGATTGGACTTGTAGGTGGGGTTTTTGGAGTAGCTGTGTCCTATCTTATATCCTACCTCATGAATCATTTTGGAGCACAATTTATGGGGGAAATGATGGGCAATGGTTCCAAGATATCTATTATTCCTATATGGCTGGCACTTGCATCAATGGCATTTTCTGCATTTATAGGAGTACTATCTGGATACTTCCCAGCAAAACGTGCCATGAACTTATCAGCACTTGAAGCTATAAGAACGGA
>CAYRYO010000009.1:3114-6589 GCA_964428475.1 uncultured Tissierellaceae bacterium | reverse complement strand
AAATTATGGATAAAATGGAAAGGGGAGATAATTTTGAAGAAACTATTTTCACTGTTTTTGGCTTTGACCCTTGTTTTTTCATATATTACACCTACATTGGCGGAAAATGTAGGAGCTAGTAAGTATGAAAAGGCTGGTAAAGAATTAAAAGAGCTGGGACTCTTATCAGGAGATACTGATGGAAACTTAAGACTTGATGAAAATCTTAAAAAGCAACATATGGTAGTAATGATATCTAGGATTTATGGAGAACAGGAAAAAGCGAGTAAATACCAAGGTATAAACAAATTCAAAGACCTAAAACCAAGTCATAAAGTGGATATACCCTATATTACTTGGGCTAGTGACAAGGGACTGATTTCAGGGAAACCGGATGGAACTTTTGGTATTGATCAATATGTAACTGTTCAAGAATATCAATCAGTACTTCTAAGAGGACTCGGATATTTAAAAGATTCCAGCAATTGGGATATGGTTCCCGAAATGGCAAAGATGTATGGAATCATGGATGAATTAAAGGTAGATGTAAGTTCAAAGATGAATCGTGGAGTAATGTCAGTCATGACTTTAAATGCACTTAGACAGGAAAGAAATGGCGAAAAGACAACTTTAGCTGAATTCTTAAATATAAAAGTTTCAGCAAGTCCATCAAGTACATCTGATGAATTTAAGGTAGATGCAACAGCTAAGATAGAAAGCAACAATATCTACTTTAGAGGACAAGTTCAAAACACTGATAATCTATGGATTTCTTTAAAACCTCTTTCAAGCAGGATAGAAATGAAAGAAAAATATTCACCTATACCTCTTGATAAAAACGGCAACTTTTCTTATGAAATAAATCAATTAGAAGTTGGGGAATATGAATATAGATTCCAAAGTGGTGAAAAAACAACAAAATACCAATCTATAAAAATAGACATAGCACCATTTAAATTAGATAGTGCTAAAGCAGATAATCTAAAAGAAATACATTTGAATTTTACACATCCAGTAAATAAGACCCTATCATCTCTACCTAGCAATTACTCAACTACCGCTGGAAATATAAGCGATGTTAGATTTGAAGAAGATGATAAAAAGATAATACTTACACTCGATGAAGTAATGTCAAAAGGTACACAATATAAATTATCTGCAATGAAAATAAAAGCAGAATCAGGAGAAGAAACGCATTTGAAAAATGTTGAATTTAAAGCCATTGACAATACAGCTCCTGAAATTAAATCAATAAATCAACTTGGCAGACAAGGTATTAGAATTTACTTTTCCGAACCAGTAAAAAAATCACTAGCTACAAATTTTAAAATAGATGAAAAGACCTCCTTTGGAAAAGTAATATACGAAAACAATAGCCTAACACTGCTATATCATTCGTCTGCAGACAGATTGCCAAATGGTGAGCACAAGCTTATGCTATTAGATGTTGAAGACTATGGTGGACACAAATTAAGTAGAAATAACCATATTATAACATTTAAGGACGATGACAAGGCTCCAATGATTAAAAGCATATCATCTACACTTGAAAGAGTACTCATTGAATTTGACAAGGATATAGATCCACAATCAGTTACTGTTAATAAAATTTATTGTCAAGAAGCCAAGAACAATAAATATCCAAAATCTGTTACGGTAGTTGGAAATAGAATTATGGCAGATTTTTCCGATAATATTCTATCACCTAAGGAAAATTCAATGTATGTCCTTGGAATAACAGATTATTTTGGAAATAAATTAAGTGAAATAAAGAAGATTGAACCTATAGTAGACAACACTGCTCCCACTGTCGCAAGTTTTAAACTATCAGATGATGGGATGGTAATATCTATATACTACAGCAAAAGTGTACATGGAAGTGACAAAAACCACTATAGAATTACAGATGAAAAAGATAAAAATATAGATATCAAAGAGATAACTGGTTCAGGTAGAGAATATAAAATACATCTATATAAATCACTTCCATTGGGATCAAATAGCCTTGAAATTGATGGGGTTCCAGATGCTAATGATAGAGAAAATACTGTGAAACGCTTTAGAACAAATATTGGGGTAAAAGATACAGAAAAACCAAGGATATTGAGCCATACTGGATATGGAAATAATATAGTTATCAACTTTAGCAAAGCAATGGATGAATCCACAGTTACCAATCCATCCAACTATATAATGAAGTTTAAAGGAGAACAACACAAGCTTCCTAGCAGTAGCTCCTTTATCATCGGCAAGGATAAAAGTTCGGTCACTATCCTCCTACCTGAAAAATATAAGGGCGATAAATTGATAGTAGGCAAAGATGGAAACTTAAGTGAATTGGATATTACTCATTTAAAGGATATAACTGGAAATGACACAAATCCTTTGATACTCAATATCAAATTCAATGAAAATTCAACAGGGAAAGCTAAATCTGTTAACTACTATAATGAAAGACCTGGCAGGCACGGAATACTAACAGGGTCAAATGATATTAAGATAAAATTCAACATGCCAATAGTATTTGCAAGTAAATATGATTTTTTAGTTGAAAAAAGAAATGTGACCAGTGTAACTGCAGATGGCTCAGATATCGTCACTATCCATTTAGAAGACGAGGATTCTACATCTATACCTTCAGGATCAGTCAGGATAGCATATAGCAATGATATAAAGACATATATCGATACAGGCGTTGAAAGTGAAACACTTGATATCTGGGATGAAATAGCTCCAAGAATTACAAAGAGAACTTCATCTCTAGAAGTATATAAAGATCAAATTGAAATACCCTTTACAGAGGATTTAGAAAGCGAAGGGGCATCTCTATATAGAAGAGATCTAGAAGTGATCAGGCTTGAGGATAATAAACTCCTAAGCGAAGAAGAATATACAAGTTCACTAGACCCAAGAGACAATTCCATTCTACTAGTAAATATAAATAAAAAAGATTTACGATCCAAATATTCTATCAGATTAATAGGACACCATAATAAGGATAAGCTTTCCTATATAAGAGATATAGATGGAAATCTTGCAATATCATCAAAACTATACTTCACATCAGAAGACCTTTAAAATAACTAAGAAAAGAGCTTGTAGAAGAAATCTACTAGCTCTTTTTTATTTGTCTAATAATAATTTATCAAGATATGGCAATACTAATACAATCAAAGAAAAGGATGTGTTTGCCATTAAGGATTTTGAAAACAAGATACTATCGTCTTCACTAGAAGAAAATATAAATATAATCCAAGCTATATTTAAAAATGATGATACTTTAATGAAGAGAAGTTTTCATAATCATATAAACGATATCAAATGTACTATCTTATTTCTTAATGGAATGGTAGATGCAAGTTCAATAAATGAAAATATAATTCGCCCGGTAATTGAAAATAAAACTAAATCAAAATTGAACCCAATAGATTATATACAATATGAAGTAGTAGAATCTTCTAAATGTGAATCCACTACAGATATAAAGAAACTCACA
>CAYRYO010000009.1:0-3014 GCA_964428475.1 uncultured Tissierellaceae bacterium | reverse complement strand
TAAATGAACTCTTAGCCCAGGTTAAAAACATAGAGATAGATGGAGTCTTAGATGTAAAGTATATCCAAGAATATATAGACAAACAGCCCTTTTCATTGTTTGAAACTACTCGAGTAACAGAAAGACCTGATGTAGTAGCAGCAAATTTACTTGAAGGAAGGATTGCATTAATGTTAGATGGTAGTCCTACAGTATCTACAGTCCCTTATTTGTTTGTTGAAAACTTCCAGTCTCCTGAAGATTACTATACAAATTATTATTTTGCCTCATTAAATAGGATATTGCGTTTATTAGGTTTTATAGCTACTATTAGCGTGCCCGCAGTTTATCTGGCACTAGTCACCTATCATCAAGAATTAATACCTACTCCCCTTCTAATGAGTATTTATGCATCTAGACTAGCTGTTCCTCTGCCAACATTATTTGAAATCTTAGTACTTTCAATTTCATTTGAAGTACTTAGAGAAGCCGGAACTAGGATGCCACCAAATGTTGGGCAAACAATAAGTGTAGTAGGAGCATTGATACTTGGCAGTGCTGCAGTAGAAGCTAGGCTTGTAAGTGCCCCCGTAATAATTATAGTGGGTCTATCTGGTATCACAAGCTTTATGATACCGGATATTACGGGGACCTCTACTATTCTAAAATTTATATTTATTGGCCTTACATCTTTTCTTGGACTTTATGGATATATAATAGGAATTTCATTTTTACTTATGCACTTAATAAGCTTAAAATCCTTTGGGATCCCCATTATGTCAAGTTTTACCTCTATGAAAATAGAAGATATAAAGGATACACATATCAGAGCACCTAGATGGGCGATGAAATATAGACCCAATATTTTAGGTCAAAAAAACACAATTAGAACTAGTAGAGGTGAAGAAAAATGAAAAAATATATTTGCCTTACTCTTCTATGCTTTTCATTGATGTTTTTAACAGCTTGCTGGAACTATAGAGAAGTTGATAAATTGTCACTTTTAGCAGGAGTAGCAATAGATAAAGATAAAAAAACTGACCAATATGAGCTAACTGCAGAAATAATTGATGTAACTTCTACAGGAAAAGATTCTACTTTTGATTCATTACTTTTAGAATATAGTGCAAAATCCATTTACGATGCAAGTAGAAGTATGATTTCTATTTCTGCCAAGCCATTATTGTGGAGTCATGCCACTGCAGTTATTATCAGTGAGGATATCGCAAAAGATGGATTTACTCATATATTAGATTGGTTGGCACGCAATCAAGAATCAAGACTCGACCTTTATATATTTATAGCTCAAACTGATAAAGCAAAAGACATATTAAAGTTAGAGGCATTGACTACACCTATTAAATCCTTTGAGATGAGCACAATAATTGAGTCAAGTAAAAAAAGTTCAATAGCTCCTAATGTAGATGCATATGAATTAATTAATATAATATCTACAAAAGGTATAGACCCAGTAGTCCCAACTGTTAAGGAAAAACTAACACAAGGCCACAAAACTATGCAAGTTTCAGGTGGTGCTGTCATAAAAGATAGTAAGTTTGTAGGATATATAGATGAAGAAGAGATCAAATCATATCTTCTTGCCTCAAATAAGTTTGAATCCGGCATTTTAACAGTTGATATATCTAAGAAAGAAAATAAAATTAAAGAGGAAAATATTACTATAGAAATCCTAAAAAGCAATACCAAAGTAAGGCCTATAGTCTTAGACGACAATCTTAAAATGGAGATTAAAATCAAGGTAGAAAGTAAAATCTCAACTATAGATTCTACTTTAGATATCATGAAAGAAAAAAACATACTTAAAGTTAAAGCCTCCATTGAAGAAAAAATAAAAAAGGATGTCCTAACTCTAATTAAAAAGATGCAATTAGAATACTCAGCTGATATATTTGGTTTTGGAGAAAATGTAAAAGATAATATGCCAAAGCTTTGGAAGCAGATTGAAGATGATTGGGATAATATTTATAAAGATTTACAAGTAGATTTAGATGTAAATGTTCATATTAGGGGTAGTGGTCATTTTTCTAAAACTAAAGGAATATAATAAACTTGAAAGGAGTTTCAAGATGAACATTGAAAAGTTTTCTAGCAGGCATGGTCTCTCCATTATGATTATGTTTATATTAGGTACCTCGCTTATGCTGAGCAGTGGAGTTGTAGCAAAAGAAAATGAGTGGATATCGCTAATTATTGCAAGCTTGCTTTCAGTACCTTTGGTATATGTATATTCAAAACTTCTAATTCTTTTTCCAGGCAAGGGCCTCTATGAAATACTGCTACTTGTCTATGGAAAAATAATAGGTAAAATTTTAATATCTTTATATAGCTTTTACTTTTTGCATCTTTCAGCAATATGTTTAAGGAATATAACTGAATATGTACAAGTAGCAAATTTACCTGATACTCCTCAGTATATTACTGCAATATTTATAATGATACTCACACTTTATTCTTTGTATTTAGGCTTTAATGTAACAGCAACTTGGACAGAAAAGGTACTCCCCTTTATCTTTTTGATGATAGCTATTACACTTTTATTTGGAATACCACAATATAATTATAAATATATCACACCTATGATGTACGAAGGAATTGCACCTGTCCTGAAAAGCGCCTATACTTCACTTACCTTCCCCTTTGGTGAAACAGTTGTATTTATGGTTTTCTTTGGATTTCTTTACAATGCAAAAGATAGTTCCAAGATTTATATTAAAGCTATATTGATAAGTGGCTTAATACTTACCTTAGTATCTATTAGAAATATACTGCTTCTTGGTTTCCCAAATCTAGCTAATGTATATTTCCCCTCGCATTATGCTACATCACTGATAAATGTATTTGGATTTATTCAGCGAATAGAAATTTTGATTTCTATAAACTTATTATTATCTGGATTTATAAAATGTACTATTTGTCTTTATGCAGCTTGTATAGGGATTGCTAGCTTATTCAATCTTAAGAGTATAAATATAATAGCTATAGTACTGAGCATTCTTGTAATCCCTAGCTCAATG